>JALONJ010000390.1 GCA_025455045.1 Microscillaceae bacterium
AGCCGTTGAGGAATTTATGCGAAACATGGAAGACCAAATGGCGGATATGACCAAATATTTGACTAATTTCGATTCGATTCCTAAATTTATAGTAGGTTTCATCGTGATTGCTATTATAGCAGGTATTGGCGAAGAATTGATTTTTAGAGGATTAATCCAACGTAAAATTTATCTTGGCACTCGCAATCCGCACTTGGCGATTTGGGTAGCGGCGTTTATCTTTTCGTTTATTCATTTTCAATTCTACGGTTTTTTGCCAAGAATGGTTCTCGGTGCATTATTTGGTTACATGTACTTTTGGTCGGGCAATATTTGGGTACCGATTTTTGGACATATTTTCAATAATGGATTCGCCTTGGTGATGTTTCATTTGGTAAATATCAAAAAAATTAGCCCCGAAATCGAAAAAATGGATAATGTTCCGTTGCCTTTGGTAGCTTTATCTTTGGGATTAACATTGGCTGGTTTGTGGTATTTTAAGAAAATTTCTGAAACAAAATCTGCATAAAACAAAACTTTTGAGTGAAAAATGATAAAAATTGCAATAGTAGATGACCATGAGATTTTCCTGAAAGGTTTAGAAGGCGTACTCCTTCAAAACGCTGATTATCAAGTAGTTTCTACATTTTTGAACGGCGGTAGTTTATTGACATCATTGCCTCTAAATGATGTTGATATTTTGTTGCTTGATTTACAACTACCCGATATTGAACCAGAAGAATTGCTCACCAAAATTAGAGAGAAACAACCCAATTTGAGAATCATTTATTTGACACTCGTTAGGGGCAATCGGTATTTTAATAAACTTTCAGAAATCGGTTTTGAAGGATATTTACTCAAAGATTCGCCTATCGAAATCTTGAAAGAAGCAATTAATTCTGTGCATGAAGGCAAACCTTTTTTTGGCGACAGATACAGCCACAAAGACGAAATCAATACCGTTACTTTTCCCGAAAATAAAGCACTTTCCATTTTAAGTTCGAGAGAAATTGAGGTACTGAAACTCATTGCACAAGAATATTCTTCTTCGCAAATTGCCGAAAAACTATTCGTAAGCGTCAGTACGATTGATTCTCACCGAAAAAACATTATGATAAAACTGGGCGTAGATAATATCGTTGGGCTGGTTAAGTTGGCTGTTCAACACAAGTTGATTTAAGCCAATTTCAATGCAATTGCCTTCTCGACTCGCTCAACCCTTCTTCTCGAAATCGGAATTATTTTTCCATCTTTCATCATCACTTTTTTATCTAAAATCGGCATTTCATCTAAGAAATTTACATTTATAATAAATGATTTATTGACCCTCAAAAAAGGGAACGACAAATCTTTCTCATAGGCTTTGAGGGTTCGGGCAAGAATGATTCTTTGCCCCGAATTTAAGATTAAATGACTGTAATTAATATCGGCTTCGATGCGGACAACGTCTTCAAGACTAATATCAATTTTGCTATTTGGGTGAAGGTTTTTATAGGTTTTCATGCTTTGCTAAATTTTTAACAAAGTTTGAAAATCTATTAACATCAAAACATCATGTAAATAGGGATTTTTTGGGGATGTTGTAATTGCTGATTACATGTTTTTTACTAAATTGAGAATTATTCAAAATATCTATTTACCCCAAGTTATACATACCAAGAAGAAACATGACAAAGAAACTTGCACTGTTACTCCCCATTTTAATATTCTCTCATTCTGTTTTTGCCCAAAATTTCAGTCAAGATACTGCCAAAATCAATAAATTGGTATTGAAAGCAATGTATATTGATGAAGCAAAAACTGACTCTCTTTTGTTTCTTGCCAACCAAATTAAAGACCTATCTACAAAAATAAATTATGTCGAGGGGTTACTCCAATATGGGCGTTTTATAGGATGGTATTATGAATTTGAAGGGATGCACGATAAAGCAGTTGATGCTTATTTTGTCTTGCAGAAAGATGCTGAAAAATATAATCAGGAGAAGTTTAAATATATGGCAATGAACGGGATTGCGACTTGCTACATCCAGACAAATCAACTCGAAAAAGCAAAAAATGTATTAAAATCAGCCATTTCTCAACAAATTATTGCAAAATCTAATCCGCTACGTATTTCAACTTTCTACAATAATCTTGGAATAGTCTATAAAAGACAAAATAAAAATGACAGTGCTTTTTTGATGTATGATAAATCATTGCAAATAAAAATTGAGGCAAAAGATTCGTTGGCTATTGCAAATCAAAAGATTAATATGACTGCCTTATTGGTAAGATTGAAAAGATACGACGAAGCAGAAAAATTTATCAATGAAAATTTATCTTTTCTGAAAAATAAAAATAGAGATGCAGATGTGTGGTCAAATCTGAATAATTTATCAGGATTGAAGTTTGCTCAAGGTAAGTATATTGAATCAGAGAAAATAATTGAAAAATTATTGTTGTTAGCAAAAAAATTAGACTCAAACCAAAAGCTTTTTGAAAGCTATAATGATTTAGCTGAAGTACAGGTAAAACTTGAAAAGTACAAATCAGCAATCGAAAACTTTAAAAAGGCTGCTGAATACAAAGAGAAAATTATAAATTTAGAAACAAACGAAAAAATAAGCGAACTCCAAGAAAAATATAATGCAGACGAACGTGAGAAAGAAAACAAATTGCTTTCGAGTCAATTAGAAAACGAAAAAATCAAACAATGGTTTACAATAATTGCATCTGTTCTGTTTGCACTTTTAGCAATTGTCATTGGCTTCGCTCTCCGAAAAAACCGTAAGAAAAACGCCCAATTGGCAAATCAAAATGAATTGATTACACAACAAAAAGATAAATTGACCGAATTGAATATCGAAAAAAATAATTTGATAAGCATCGTTTCGCACGATTTGAGGAGTCCGTTTAATGCAATAGGTTTGTGGAATAAAACCCTGCAAGAAAACCTCAATAAATCGCCGATGAAAGTGGCAGAAGCGACCGAAATGATTGAAAAAACGGTGGTTTATGGGCAAAACCTCATCAACAATATTCTGGATATTGAGAAAATTGACATCAATTCTCACCAAGTTGAGCTACAAAAAACCAACCTTTCGGAACTGCTCAAAGAACTCATTGCTGATTTTGAACCAGCCGCCAACGGTAAGCAAATTAAAATCAATTTTGAAGAATCATCGCCTAATTTAAGTTTACTGACCGACCCTATTTTGCTCCGTCGAGCCATCGAAAATCTGATTTCAAATGCCTTGAAATTTTCGCATCGAGAATCGGTCGTGAATGTATTTTTAGAAGAAAAATCAAGCGATATTTTGATAAAAGTACAAGATTTTGGAGTCGGAATTGCAGAAAACGAACAACCAAATTTATTTAGCAAATACGGAAAAACATCAACCCAACCGACCGCTGGCGAAGCCACTACGGGGTTGGGTTTGAGTATCGTAAAACGCATTGCCGATGAACTGGGCGGAAAAATCAGCTTTACGACCGAATCGGGCAAGGGCAGTGAGTTTGTATTTTCGCTAAAAAAATAGTTACTTTATTTATCCGATTTTGCGGCTTCTAAATTTTCGGTTTTAGCCAATCTCAATTTTAGGTTGGTAATCTCTTGGCGTTGTTCGTCTATGAGTTCTTTCAGTGCTTTGATTGATTCAATAATCATGGGGTCATAAGCTCCGTAAGATGCCGACAGATAACCTTCTTTATCGGTCTTTACGTTTTCTGGGAAAACAGTTTGGAGGTCTTGGGCAATGAAACCAAAAACCTTGTCAGTTCCTTTCGATTTATCTATCCAATTATAGCTTACTCCTTTCATTTTCAATACTTTATCGAGCATTTGATGAGAATCAAGATAAACAATATTTTCTTTCAATCGTCTATCCGATGGAATAATCCAATTGCCCGTACCAGCGGTTTTGAAGGCTTCGCCAACCACTTGAAACGCCTCGTTTCTGCTATTTAAATCCGCAAAAGTTCTGTTGATTCCAACTTTATTCTGCGAAAAACTACCTCTGATGAGTGGGTCTGAGGCATCGGAGTTTTCTATCACCAAATTATCGCTTCCAGTAGTACCATTATAGCCTGCCTTATAGCCAATCAGTACATTCCCGCTACCTGTTGTATTACTAAAACCCGCCTGATAGCCAACAAATGTATTATTATTACCAATGGTGTTATTGAACATAGTAGAATCTCCGACGGCAGTGTTTCGGCTTCCAGTGGAATTATTCGTAAGACTTGAAGTACCTACTGCGGTATTTGAACTACCACTGGAATTATTTGATAAGGAAAGACCACCAATGGCAGTATTATACAAGCCAGTATTATTTGAAGGGGTAGTAACACCTTTTAAGGAATTATAACCAACTGCTGTATTATATGTCACTAAATCTATTGTGTTCTGATTATTAGCATGCCTCATTGAATTGTAACCAATAGCTGTGGAGCCGCTATTTCTTGAATTAAAAAATAATGCCCCATCTCCTACTGCCGTATTTTCATAACCTGCCACATTCACAAATAAAGCGTAGGAACCCAATGCTACATTAGAAGTTCCTGTAGTATTACGGTTCAAAGAGCCTACTCCAAGTGCTGTGTTGTAACTTCCGCTTGTTGTAAACTCCATTGCCTCATCTCCAATAGCTGTATTATATCGTCCGGTATTAGCCGCAGGGTCTGAGCTGCCTCTGAGCGAGTAAGCCCCTACGGCCGTATTATAAGTTTCAAGGTTGAATGAGCGATTACTGACAAATTCCATTGAATAAACACCAATACTTGTACTACGGTTACTTGCCACATTAGATAACAGCGAATTTTGACCGATAGCTAAATTGTAACTGCCAAGGGTATTCTGTGATAAAGCCCCTGACCCAACTGCTATGTTATAGCTGCCAGTAGTATTTGCAAAAAGGCTAAAGGTGCCGTTGGCGGTATTAAAACTACCAGTCGAATTGGATAACAATGCCGATGACCCAACGGCTGTATTTTGAAAGCCAGATGAATTGTTTTGAATAGCCGAAGCTCCAATGGCAGTGTTATTTGTTCCTGTATTATCAGCAGGATTATTACTACCATAAAGTGCAGAATACCCCAGAGCTGTATTGAAAGTGGGGCTACTGGTTGCTCTATTGTCAGCGTTATACATAGCTTTGTAGCCCACAGCCGTGCTATTTTGATTGGCTACATTGCTTCTCAATGCTCCGAATCCAATAGCGGTATTTGCAATTGCAATCGCACTTGAACTTTTCAAAGAATTACTCCCAAAAACAGTATTACTACTATCTAAGACAGCCGAAAACTTACTCTGAACACCTCTTGGAGTGATAGTAATGGCTTCGTCAGAGTGTCTTTGAACAAAAATTTGAGCTAAGCTTTGATTACCAATTAAAGCAAGGGCAAAAAAGAAAGCTATATTTTTCATTTTGAAATAGATATTTATTACTTCCAAAATTAATTTTTATAAATCACAAATACTCTAAGGGTTCTCCCTGCAATAGAGGCATTGTTTACTATTCCTAACACAGAAGCAGAAGTAATATCCCAAGCTGATACTTCACTAACCGTTCCATTAGATTGTGTATACATAATTTTTACAGATAATATGTTTTCTTCATCTGCAGGTAAAGTTAATAGCCCTGGTTGAATAACAAGATTTGGCATATCTACTGTGTTAAACCATGTTTTAATCTCAGGTGCTGAAGCATCTGAGCCTACTCTAACGAAGCCCTGATTATTTAATTTCAGACTCCTAATTCCGTTGGCATAGAAATCCATATTATTGTTCGAATACCATATTCTACCACCATTAGACGCAATACCAACTTCACCAAACTCAATTTTTTTGAGAGATGATGCAGAAGTATTTTTGATAATTATCTGGGGATTATTGTCGGCAGTTAAAGTCATTTCACCATCTCCTGTAAGTAAAAGTACGTCATTAACGGACCCACTGTTTATAAA
>JALONJ010000391.1 GCA_025455045.1 Microscillaceae bacterium
AGAAAAATGTCGTTGCGCTTTTGATTACTGCTATTTTCGGACATTTTTCGACACCAACAACCGCGTGTACTACGAGTTGTTGGTGTCGAAAAACGCTGATTTCCGAAGATTAGTGTTTTTCTTAAATGTGTCAGCGTTTTTCTAACACCCACAACGGAGAAAATTAATTGAATATAAATTGCTGATAATCAGTATATTGCAATTTGTCTGCCTCTGGTGGAGGTGTTCCACCTTTGGCAAATCAGCAAACTAGCCCATTTTATCAACTTGCCTGCCTCTGGTGGATTTACTCATTCCTTAGTCATTAGAAGAGTTCATATAAGCCAAGATATAATACAACAAGGTCATCAAAGAACCCAAAGCGGCTACTACATAGGTCATAGCGGCAGTATTGAGGGCATCTTTTGCCATATAATGTTCGTCGGGTGTTACCACTCCGCGCTCGGTCATCCAAGCCAAAGCCCGTTTGCTGGCATCAAATTCTACCGGCAATGTAACCAAGCTAAAGAGAGTTATCACTCCATAAGCCCCAATAATCACCAACAAAGCCGTTTGCAAAGGGATAAAATTGGTAATGGCTACCCCAAAAATTCCCATAAAAAACAAAATATTCAGCAACCAACCACTTGCCAATTGCACCGGCACCATTGCACTTCTAAACTCTAGCATACTATAGGCTGTGGCGTGCTGTACAGCGTGACCACACTCGTGCGCCGCCACCGCCGCCGATACAGCCGAATTGCCATAATAGACAGCTTCACTCAAATTGACAGTTTTGTCTGCCGGATTGTAATGGTCGGTCAATTGCCCACCTACGCAAGTGATTTGCACATCAAAAATGCCATAATCGCGCAGCATCAAACGCGCCACTTCAGCTCCCGTAAGCCCATTTCTTAAGCCGATTTGGGAGTATTTGTTAAATTTTGACCGCAAACGCCAGCTATAAAATGCCCCGGCTAACATAGTTGCGATAAGAATTACAAAAAGTGTCATAGTTTTAATTTAATTTATTTTTGGACTGATTATTATTTATTTAGAATATAGGTAAAACATTGATAATCAATAGATTAATTACATAAATTGCTTGATTTTTTCAATGATTTGCGAGGTTGAAAAACCATCTACCAAGGGCAGTGTTTCCACCTTACCGCCTTGAGCTAAAACAAAATCTGCGCCGACTATGTTTTCAACGGTATAATCATTGCCTTTTGTCAAAATGTCAGGTTTTAGGGCTTCAATCAGACTTTTTGGCGTGTTTTCATCAAATAAAACCACAGCATCAACAAACTCCAAAGCCGCCAACATTCGCGCACGGGCGTACTCGGGTATCACGGGGCGGCTTTCGCCTTTGAGGGTTTTGACCGAGCTATCACTGTTAAGACCCACTACCAATTTATCGCCTTTTTGTCGGGCTTTTTCGAGGTAGTCAATATGCCCCAAATGCACAATATCAAAACAACCATTGGTAAATACTACTTGTTTGCCGGTTTGTTGCCAATTTTGAATGACTTGTTTCAAATCATCAAGTGTGTATATTTTTTCGGCGGTGTTTTTCATACAATTTATAATTGAATATGATTTTCTTTAATGAATAGTGAATAATGTGAATATTTTGAAGTATATTAAAAAAGTACAAAAAATGAAATCTTTAAAAAATAATCTAAAACCTCCCCAAGTCGTCATCCTGCGTGGAACTTTGTTAAATTGCTATTACTAAAAAAAATGCTACAATTATTTGACTGTGTCTGCCTTTGGCTGATAATCAATAATTTATAATTTATTCAAAAGCCAAAAAAGTCCACAAAGTTCCACGCAGGATGACGTGACTGGGTTATTTTTATTGGTTTAATTTTTAAATTAACTAATTGACTGTGTCCGCCTTTGGAGGATTACCAATGCTTTATATTTTTCTGCAAAAATCATATTAAATATTTATTATATTAAAATAATACAATTTTATTTTTGAAACAATTGATTGTTTGTCAAAAAGAGTGCATTTATGAATCATAAGTAGCTCATTATCAATTGATTGCAAAAATATTCACGTTATATCAACAGGACTATCAATTAGGCTGTCCAATGCCCAAATTGGACGAATTCTATCCGTATCTACCCACTCATAAGTCTGGTCTATATCGTATTGAATATAATAAAGAATATGCTTGTAGTCCTCAACAATGCGGGCTTCGTACCATTTTTTTACGCCTTTGGCGGGGTAATAAACCTCAACCGGCGTACCAATGGGCAAGGATTTGCGGGTTTGATAAAGCAACACCTCTGTACGTTTGTGCCACTCGGTTTGGTCATTGGTATAAGAGAAAAAACGAATTTGATATTCCAAAGGATTGGCATTGATAATTCGCCCCAAATGTTGTTGGGTTTTCCGATAAATTAGTGCCAATTTGCCCAATTCGGGGATTACTTGCGGCTGCGTTGGGTTACTTAGTACCCAATTTGCGAGATTTTGCGGAATAAAAGCCGGAGCGCGCTGGGCTTCCACTACTGCCATCGCTTCGCCGATATATTCGGCGGTTTGATGTAAACTCAAATGAGCTTGTTCGGGATTTACAAAATAATTGCCGTTCAAACATTCCAACAAAGCATTGGAATAAGTCCAGTCGCCGGTAGAGGTATTTTCGGCTACCACCGAAGCTATAGCCGCAAAACGATGATTGTATTGCCGCGCCAAATCAGCCAAAGCCCCCGAATGACAACAATCGGCGGTAAATAGGGCTTGAAAAGGCAATGAAATTTGCGAAAACTGTTGATATAACTCTCTGACAGTCAGCTCTTTGCCTTCGCTATGGTCGTACACTACCAAACACACGTCTTTTTTGTAATCGAATGTACCGTGTCCGGCATAATAAAAAAACAAAAAATCGTGGGCTTGCATATTTTGGCAAATATGGGCAATGGCTTGCTTAACCGATTGATAATCAGCTAGTTGATCTTCCAAATAAATAAGTTGAGAATCCGGCACCCCGGCGGTGCGAAAAAAATCGGCGATTTGGCGGTCAATCCGACCGGTTTTGGCAAAGGGTTTAAATCTTTGGGGGTTTTGCCATTCCAATACCCCAATCATCAATACCCAAGTACGCGAGGCTTGCCAATCTTTTTGCATTTTGTGATATTTTGATTAAAAATTTGATATTTTTTACTTTTTCAACTCTCGGGGCGCAACCAAAAAAGAAGAAGAGGGAAAATGCTCATAAAAACCCGGCAAATCTTGAAATGGAGCTATCCACTCGGGCATACTCAGGTGGCGGGTGTGGCGCGACTCGGTACTCAGGCAATAATCAGTCAATAAAAACCGCTTCATCAACGCATTTTTGGCTTGCCACTGCGCTTGATAAGTACTTGATTGGAAAGGATTGAGCCACCAAACAATGATGATACTCAATCCGAGCCAAACGCCCAATAAAATACCAGTAAGATTGTACTTATACATTGTCAATTGATTTTGCAATATTCAGGATTAGTTTCAATAAAATAATCTATTGATACAAACACAAAAAACCTTCTCGAGATTCAGTACTCGAGGAGGTTTTAAAAATAATGAGAAATCTCAACAATCCCGTTAAGAATATGAAATATTATTACAAAATACTGATAATCAGCTAGTTAAAAAAACCACCTAACTCCCACTATTTGCTTTTCAATTGGTTTACTTTCATTTCTTGGATTTCGGATTCCATTCGCATAAAGGCGTTTTTGAGTTCGAGAATATCATCTACTTCTTCGGGAAACTCTTTGCTGATGTGTGCCGAAAACTTCCACACTTCCAATACATCGGTAGTCGATACTTCATAGGGGCTGTAGGCAATGTTGGCGGATTTGAGCAACAAAGTACCCCGTTGGTTGGCTTTGTTATATACTTTTTTGAGAACAATACCGTCTTTGCTCACCACGATACACACTTGCCCGTCTTTTACCTCCTCAATGGTTTCCATTTTTTCACCTATCACAATGCTTTTGTCTTTGAGTGGCAACATCGAGTCTCCCGTAATTTCAAAGGCTCGGTAAACTTTGCCTTTGGCAAGGAAAGGGAGCTGGTAGCTGGGCAGGTCTTCAAGGTAGTTATTATCACCATAGCCCGAGGTATAACCGGCGGCGGCACGCTCGGGTACCAATTTGACGATTTCGGCTTTGGGGCGGTCAATCACTACGTGATTTACTTTGAGGTTTACGGCGGAAGTGTACTTTTGAATTTCTTTTTGGTGTTGGACTTGCTTTTCGTCCACGTTTGCCAAATCAAGATTGGTAATACTATCAATCGATACATTGAAGTACTCTGACATCCGAATCAAAGTGGCTACACTTGGCTCGGCGCGTCCGTCTTCATAAGAGCTAATGACACTGCGCGTAAGACCCAGCGCATCGGCAAGTTCTTCTTGGGTTTGCCGATTATTTTTGCGGCGGAGGTGTCTTAAATTTTTACTTAGGTACATACTCAAATCTATTAGGGTGATTGTTGAAATGTTTAAGATATATTCACACTGACACCAAATTTAGCAAGTATTTTTCGAACTGCCAAATTTTAAACCTTAAAAATCAATAATTTAACAAAAATTGTATAGAAACTTGGAAATAGGTTTTTCATAACCCATTGATTATCAATTAGTTGCATTTTTTATCAAAATTAAAATTTTGATTATCAAGTAATTAATTTTTTTTAATTAATCAAAAAAATAATGTTTAAAAGTTCGGTCTTAAAAAAATGGAATTTGTTTTTGGGATTTTGCCAAAGATTTGTTTTTTTAACAAATGTAATAGTTTGTCAAAATTTGCTTACCGCTAATTTTGTTAAGGATTACCAGTCTGGGACATTTTTTTCTAGCTAAGGCTGTAGTTTATAACTATCAACTGTATCTTTGCATACTTGATGCGTACAGGCAACTTTTGCTAAATACTTGATAATCAGTGCTTCGCGGAGGAAAGCGGGGCACTTCGGAATAGTCGGCACAAGCCGGAGGCTTGCGGTAGTAGGGTGCCTTTGGCTGATAATCCGCCAAAAGCGGATATGGTCAGGTGTTTATACAATTGCTAGTTGAGTTATTAATTTCTAATCTCTAGAGCTTTGGGATGAGTTCAAAAAGGTTTTTATACAAAAATTTTAAAGTACAATAAATTTTAGATTTTTTTCAATATGTATATAGTCGGCAATGTGTATATCAGCGATGACCTGACAGACGAGTTTTTTGTCTGTGATTTGGACAAGTGCAAAGGCGCGTGTTGTGTAGAAGGTGATGCCGGTGCGCCCTTGCTGGCAGAGGAGTTGAGTATTTTGGAAGATATTTTGCCTCAGTTGAAGCCCTACCTCAGTCCGCAGGCACAAGCCGTGATTGCCCGCGAAGGGGCATACACCAAAGACGATTGGGGCGATTTTGCTACCCCAACTATTGGCGGGCGAGAGTGTGTATATGCTTTTTATGACGAAAAAAAAATCTTACGCTGTGCCATCGAGACCGCCTACCGCGATGGCAAAATCAGCTTCCAAAAACCCATATCTTGCCATTTGTACCCAATTCGTATCACCCGACTCGATATCGAGGAAGCCTTAAATTATCATCGTTGGCAAATTTGCGACCCGGCGTGCCAGTTGGGCAAATCATTGGCGATGCCAATTTACAAATTTTTGCGCGAGCCGTTGATTCGCAAATACGGCGAGGCTTGGTATCTTGAATTTGACCGCCAAGTGGAGGAGCGCAAAAACGAGAAGCCCACGAGTTGATTTGAAGGTTTATTGATTATTGATAAGAATAATGTAACCATATTTTTTGGTAAACTACAGGAATGAGAATGGAATAAAGTAACGTGAATATTTTTGCAATCAATTGATAATGAGCTAGTTATGATGCAAAAATGCACTCTTTTTGACAAACAATCAATTGTTTCAAAAATAAAATTG
>JALONJ010000034.1 GCA_025455045.1 Microscillaceae bacterium
AGAATAAAATAAAGTAAACAATTGAATTTATGAATTAATTGATAATCAATGGATTACATTAGCACATCAGCACATCTTATAATTAACTCATTACTTAGGGTTAGAAAAATTTGAAAACTAAAAAACCAAAAAACTTTGTCATAATCAACTAATTATGGATAATTTGCGATTGATACGTATAGGTGAATCCAATCTTCAAATTCATAACTCACTGATTACCAGTGTTTTATAAAAAAATCTGCAATTCATATTAATAAAAAAGTAATCAAAATGAAAAAACTACGAATCCGTTTTTTAATGCTTGTTTTATGGCAGTTAGGAACACTTCATTTGGGTTTTGCCCAAAAAAAATACGAAATTCAGCACCTTGAACCGGCTTTTTGGTGGGCAGGAATGAAAAATCCGACTTTGCAAATCTTGGTTCACGCTCCTACAATCAGCGAACTTGCGCCCAAAATTGAAGGCAAAGGCGTACAATTGAAACAAATTATCCAGACTTCTAATCCCAATTATTTGTTTTTGAATTTGGATATTGCTCAAGCCCCAGCACAAACTTTCAAAATTCTTTTTCAAAAAAATAATAAAACCCTTCAACAATACAACTACGAACTCAAAGCTCGCCCCGCAAATACCTCATTATTAGAGGGTTATAAAAACAAAGATGTAATTTATCTCATCACCCCCGACCGCTTTGCCAATGGCAACCCCAATAATGACAATGCCCCCAACTTAATCGAAAAACTCAATCGTAGTAATCCGGCAGGGCGGCACGGCGGCGACTTGCAAGGGGTTTTAAACCATTTGGATTATATTGCCGAGATGGGTTTTACGGCAATTTGGCTCAACCCGATTTTGGAAAACGATATGCCCGAGCAATCTTACCACGGCTATGCCATTACCGATTTTTATAAAGTTGATCCTCGCTATGGGAGTAATGAAGAATACAAAAAACTCACCGAAACCGCCCGCCAGCGCGGACTCAAAATGGTGATGGATATGGTGATGAATCACTGTGGTTCTAATCATTGGTGGATGAAGGACCTACCCGATACCGATTGGTTCAATTACCAAAAAGAAGCCCTTGCTAATCAACACATTATCTCCAATCACGCTCGCACTACGCTTCAAGATATTCACGCCTCCAGTTTCGACAAACAGCGTTTGGAAGGTGGCTGGTTTGTGTCGGCAATGCCCGATATGAACAATCGCAACCCGCTTTTGGCTACTTATTTGATTCAAAATACCATTTGGTGGATTGAGTATTTGGGTTTGAATGGCGTAAGAATGGACACGTATCCTTATCCCAACAAAGAATTTATGCGCGATTGGACTTGCGCTATTTTGCACGAATACCCTGATTTCTCGATTGTGGGCGAAGAATGGTCCACCAATCCGGCAATTGTGGCGCATTGGCAACGCGGCAAAACCAACCCCAACGGCTACACTTCTTGCCTGCCCAATGTAATGGATTTTCCCTTGCAAAAAGCCCTCGTCGATGCCCTCAATGCCGAAAAAGAAACTTGGCAAACCGGAATGATTCAATTGTACGAGGCTTTGGCAAATGATTTTCAGTATGCCAACCCTGATGACATCATGACTTTTTTGGATAACCACGATATGGATAGATTTTATACCCAAATCAAAGAAAATTTTGCCCATTATAAAATGGGCGTGGCTTATTTATTGACAATGCGCGGGATTCCGCAAGTGTTTTACGGAACGGAGATTTTGCTGGAAAACAGCAAATTTCCGGGCAATCATTTAGTCATTCGCAGCGATATGCCCGGCGGCTGGCAAGGCGATGCCGGCAATGCCTTTACCCAACAAGGTTTGACTACCCAACAAAAAGAAGCCCAAGACTTGATGAAAAAACTCCTCAATTGGCGCAAAACCAAAAAAGTATTGCACAATGGCAAAGTGATGCACTTTTTTCCGGCTTGGAATAATACTTACGTGTATTTTCGCTACAATGACCAGGAAAAAGTAATGGTGGTTATGAATAAAAGTCCCAAAAATGAAGAATTGGATTTGAAAAACTTTCGGGAAATCTTGACCGAAAACCAAGGCAAAGACATCATTACCGGGCAAGTGATTGAATTGAAAGACAAACTCCAAATTCTGGCGCAAACGGTGTATGTGTTGGAATTGAAATAAATGATTCCTCGCTATTTTCGGAGAAATACCGACTGAATGGTAAATCTAAACGCCTTTATACGCGCAGGCTAGACCACCTACGCTACTAAAATTATAACTTATTGATAATCAGATAGTTATATTTTTTATTTGGTTCTTTACCCATTTTGAGGAAGTGCTGGCTTTATTCTAAGCCTCAACTCATTTACGCGGGCAGGCTAGACAGCCTGCATTACAATTTTCTTGCAAAATTTTAATGACAATTCAATTTACTTGTTGATTTAGGAACAAGAATAAAATAAAGTAAACAATTGGGTAGTGCCACAGATGTAATGCTGAAAATTACCTCAATACCTTTTCACTAATAATGTTCAGCATTATATTTAAGGCACTACCAACAATTGAATTTATTAAGGGTGCATTTCAAATTTACTTTTCTAAGACCTCACCCCTGCCCTCTCCTCTGAGAGAGGGAATCTAAGGAATAAATTTGAAATGCACCCATTTATTAATTAATTGATAATCAATGTATTACATTAGCACATTAGCACAGCTTATAATTAACTCATTACTTATTGGTTTTCTTCTTTGATGATTTCGAGTTCTTCTTTCTTTTTGGTTTCTACTTTGGGTTCATTCTTGAGGTCATCGGTGGGGAGCGTAACTGCCGGAAGTGGAGCAAACATTTGCTGTTGATAAAATTGTTTGGCAAGGTCGAGCGCCAACTTGCTGGTTCGCAAACCCGGGTTCATCAAATCGCGGTCATCGAAAAACAGCACTCTGCCGGTACGATACGCAAAAGTACTGACCAGCTCCGGTACTTCGTACAGGCGCGAGGCAATTGTACCAAACCCTTTTTTGCTCATAATGATAAATTGCGGTTGGAGATTGGTAAAATCTTCGGGGCTGAGGCGTTCCATTCCTTCAAATTCAACTGCCACATTTTTGCCGCCTGCCAGTTTGATAAGCTCGTGGGTAGCCGAGCCGATGCCTCCCGAAAGCAGTACCTGTGGCCCGCGCGCGTGAACGAACAAAACCCGAACCGAATCTTGGCGATTTTTCAAAATTTTGCCTATTTCGCTTTGAATGGCTTGCATATCCGTTATGATTTTAGCACCGCGCTTGGGCTTTTTGAGAATGGCGGCAATCTGGCGAATAAATTTTTCATTAGCCGATAAATCAAAATCTTTGCGCAAGCGAAAAAAAGTAATTCCTTTTTGTTGTACCTCATCGGCTATTTCGGCGGAACAGCCGTCCCATTCCGACAAGACCAAGTCAGGTTTTTGGTCTAAAATATATTTGGTTTTCAAAGTGCCTTTATAGCCCACTTTGGGTGTTTTGAGTTGCGGAAAAAGCAAGGTTGGGCGGTCAATTGCGACAATTTTGGCACTATCGCCTAATGCCATTACCACTTCTACGATGCTTTCGCCAATACAAACAATGCGATTGAAGCGGGGAAGCTTTGCCAATTCATTCAACTCTTGTTCGGTTGAGCTTTCGGTCAATTCTTTGGCTTTGGCTAGAGTTTTTTCTTGCGAAGACGAGTTGCCACAAGTTGTCAAAAACCAACTTAATAAGCTATAGATTAAAATTTTTAATCGCATCATTGATAAACAGAAATTTTGAATCGCTCGCAAAAAAACAAAAAAATGCTCGATAAATCTAATTTATCGAGCATTTTGCTTAGTAAATCACTTCAAAATATCTACCATTGATTTGAACGCGCTCAGGTTTTGAGTTTCGAGTTTCTTGTTTCGAGTTTCTTGTTTCGAGTTTCTTGTTTCGAGTTTCTTGTTTCGAGTTTCTTGTTTTAGTCATTGGTTATTAAATAATCTCCAAATCAAGCAATCTCCAAATCTCCAAATCAAGCAATCAAGGCATTGATTCCACCACCTAGCCATATTACCATTCCACCATTTACCTCATCAATCATTTTCATTTCCGCTTCATTATCACAAAATACAAGAGGGCAAAAGCCACGACCAAAACCATCGGCAAGAGGTTGATATTGCTCAAAACTGTTCGTCCGGCTTCGAGTTCGCTCATTTTCTCGACTTTGATTAGATTATCCAATTTAGGTCCAATAAAAAAAGTTTGATAAGCCCAATTGCCAAACATACCCATACCCCCCATCAACGACAAGCCCATTGCGCCCGATTTGGGGATGTTTTCATTGACAAAGCCCAACATTGTAGGCCAAAAAAAGCAAACGCCCACCGCAAAAATCACCGCCGCCGCATACAGCATACCACCCGAAGTAGTTTGCAATAAATACAAACCCAAAACCGCAAAAACAGAAGACCCTAGCAATACCCCTTGTGGGCTAAGTTTGTGAATCAGACCTTCGCCAAAAAACCTGCCCAGAGCCATCAAGCCATTGACCAAAGCCAATATCAACAAGGCATTTGCTCCGGCTTGTCCTAGTAGTTTGTCTATCCATTGGGTAGTACTCAGCTCGGTATTGGCAGTCAAAAACATACACGCCATCATAAACAAAAACAAAGGCGAAACACAAGCCGTAATCATTTCATTATAAGACACACCGCTTTGTACGCGCTCGGTTTCGGGAAATTTTTGCCCCCAAAACAAATAGGCATACAAAATAGTAGGGATAAAAATGGTAGCTACTTGCACCTGCCAGCCGATTTCCATATTTTTGAGGGCAGTGGCTACCAAAGCTCCAATCACAATGCCGCCCGGAAACCAAACGTGAAACTTGTTGAGCATTGCCGTTTTGTTGTGGGTGTACATCGAGGCTACCAAGGGATTGCACACTGCCTCTACTGAGCCATTGGCAAAGCCAATCAAAAAGGTTGAGATAAATAAAGTCCAAAAATCAGTGGCAAAAATGGTAAGCAATAAGCCCAAGGCGTGCGCCACAAATGTCATCCACATCCAAAGCCGCATACCCACTTTATCCACAAAAAAACCGCCCAGCGTAGTAGCCACCGGAAAGCCAAAAAATGCCATTCCGGTAATCCAAGCCAGTTGAGTATTGTCCAAATTAAATTCTTTGCCCAAAGGCTCAATCATACCGGCACGAATCGCAAAAGTCATAGAGGTAGTAGTAAGTGCAATGCAACTCGCTATAAATAAGCGGTTTTTGTGAATAGTGGATTCCATTTTTATTGTTCAATATTAAGTTTTAGTAAAAGTTTAATTCTGTATAAGTGTCTGGTTATCAATGACTTATAAATTTTCAATCCATTTCACAAAGTTTGATTTTTTTAAATCATTGATGATATATTACCAATTTTTGAAAAAATGAATTGAAAAGGCAAAAAAATCCTTTAAAAATCCTAAAAAAAAATCGCTTGGCAAGATAATTAAAAAAAATTGGACTGAAGAAGTTTTGCGCGGGTTTTCCATAAATCAATGTTTATTCGCTTACAAATTGTTTTTAGAATATTTTTTAGCTAACAAAAATTGTACTTTATCAATATATTTATAAGAGATTAAGAGATTGTATGACAAATATCTGATAATAACTTAGGGTAAGTTTTTTATAATATTGATAATAATAATATTTTTACTTTTATTAAATATTTTACCTATTTATTATAAATTTCAATTAAAAATTCTTTTTATGATAAAAATAAGAATAATATTCTGAATTTGTAATCTGAATTCAAGTAATTTATCTGAAACTAAAAAATATATTTGAGGCTTTTTTTGAATTGTGAATCATACCTTACATATTATATTTTTTAAAGATAACCTTTTTGTACAGTATCACGTAATTACATAAAACAAATCTAAAATAAAAACTTTGCCTTTTTACTGCTTAAAATAATTCAGCAAAATATTTACCGGCAGTCTAAGAAGCCAGTCCTATTATTAAGCCGAGCATTTGCTTGGCTTTTTTGTTGGTCATTCAACTCCGATTTTTTTGCTATAAAATCAACATAAATTTCATACTCCATTGATTATCAACTGTTTATGAATATTATTATCACCTTTACTCTATCTTTGTTCAGGCTTTCAATATCAGCCATTTTTCTTACTTTTGCCCAATGAAATTTACATTACAACACCAAGACCCGCAAAGCAAAGCCCGCGCTGGCGAAATCATAACCGACCACGGGGCAATTGAGACCCCAATTTTTATGCCGGTAGGTACGCTGGGTTCGGTCAAGGCAGTTCACGCCCGCGAACTCCGCGATGATATTCGCGCGCAAATTATTTTGGGCAATACCTATCATTTGTACTTGCGTCCGGGCTTAGAGGTTTTGGAAAAAATGGGTGGTTTGCACCGATTTAATACTTGGCAAGCCCCCATTTTGACCGATAGTGGCGGTTATCAGGTGTATTCTTTGTCGGGTATTCGCAAAATCAAAGAAGAAGGCGTTACTTTTCAATCGCATATTGATGGGTCTAGGCATACTTTCACGCCCGAGCGTGTAATGGACATCCAGCGCATTATTGGGGCTGATATTATAATGGCTTTTGACGAGTGTCCACCGAGTATGAGCGAGTATGCTTACCTCAAAAAATCGATGGATATGACCCACCGTTGGCTTCAACGTTGCATTGCACGTTTTGATAGTACCGAACCCAAGTATGGCTATGCGCAGACTTTGTTTCCGATAGTGCAAGGGGGCACATTCAAAGACCTGCGGATTCAATCAGCCGAGTTTGTGCGCGATGCGGGGCGCGAAGGCAATGCCATTGGCGGCTTGGCAGTAGGCGAACCTGCCGAAGTGATGTACGAAATGACGGATATTGTAACCGATATTTTGCCCCAAGACAAGCCTCGCTATTTGATGGGGGTTGGTACTCCGGCAAATATTTTGGAAGCCATTGCCCTAGGGGTAGATATGTTCGATTGTGTAATGCCGACTCGCAATGCCCGCAATGGGATGCTCTTTACTACTCAGGGAATTATCAACATCAAAAATAAAAAATGGGAAGCCGAATATTCACCCATTGACCCAGACTTGGGCGGATACGTAAGCACCTCATACTCAAAGGCTTATCTAAGGCATTTGGTTCACGCCAACGAAATGCTGGGAGCAATGATTGCCAGTGTGCATAACCTTACTTTCTACCTTTGGTTGGTCAAGGAGGCGCGCCAGCAGATAATTTTGGGAAATTATAGCCTTTGGAAAAATAAAATGATTGAACAAGTAATGCGGAGGTTGTAGAGGAATGGTGAGATGGTGAAATGGTGAGATGGTGAGAAATACAAAATAATGTGAGTGTAAGCCCTTGCCTATCCGCCCAAGGCAGAGGCAAGTTTGCGCTAAAAAGTCGGAAGAACCATTTTTATTTTTTAATAAAAATGGTTATTAATCAAAATAATTAATTTATAAAAATATAACTAATTGATTATCAATTAGTTATAAGAATATGTTAATTCCTAATTCCTAATTTTTTAGCTATACTCAACGCATAAGTTTACTCAAGTCTTGTGGTATTTGACTGATTTCCAAGTAGATATTCACTTTATCAGTCCAAAACTCAATGGTTTGATTGGCATAAATCATCTTCATCTCGGCGGGCAATTCGGCGTTGAGTTTGCCAAAAGTGGCATAATCAACTTGCCAGCAAATGCCTCGAGCATTTTGCGCAGTATCAAAAGCTAAATGATTGATAATCAAATAGTTTTCAACACACTTGAGGGTAGTTTGGTATTTGGCGTATGAGGTTTTGAAAGTATCGAACAATATATTTTGCTCACGATGAAATAATGCCAAAACCTGCTCTTGCTTCAAAATCAATTCGGTTTGCAAATAATAGATTGCCAAATTTTGGCTTATTTTAGGGTTTATCATATCTACTATAGAAATCTTATATTTTACTTTTTTATGACAATAAACATACCTTCAAGAACTAGGTTTTGAGTAAGAGTTCTAATCGCACGTAATAATTTGGTCGTAATTTTAGTAAATTTTACTAAAATTCATAAAATAAAAAAAATCTTACTTGTATCAAGCCATTGAAGTATTTATAACAATATAAACTATCTGATTATCAATGGATTGCATTTTTATATTGTACAATATATTTTGTATTCATTCTCAAAGAAAATAAACCTAAAAATAAAATTCTTTTTTACCTTTGCCAAATCGCAGGTAATCAGAAATTGAGAAACAAAAATCACATAAATATCTGATTATCAATTGATTATATCTCTAATTACTTACCTTATTTGGGTGCATTTCAAATTTACTACCTATCACCCTCTCCTTCGGAGAGGGCAGGGTGAGGCAAAAGAAATGCGTAAATTTGAAACGCACCCACCTTATTTTGTATTCATTCCTGATTGAAATACCTCACAATATATATGAAAAACTTTTTTGTCCAAGGCATCTTCTACAGCATAAGTCTTGCCTTGCTGTTGGGTTTGCAGACTTGCGGCATTAGCCCCGATAACAGCAAGTTTATTCCCAAAGAAGCCTCTTTTGCCCTATCGCTCAATTTGAATACACTCCACCAAAAAGCCGGCAACCCTCAAAACCTGCTCGAAAACTCGTTTTTTAAAGCCTTTGTCAGCAATGATGCTCTTCAGCAAGATTTTTTTCTAAAAAACTTTGCTGCTTCGGGGATTGACTGGCAAAGCAAAGCCTATATTTTTGGTGATATGACCGAAAAAGCCAGCGAAAATTATGTCGCAATTTCGTTTAAACTTACAGACGAAAGCAAATTTGATAATTTTTTGCGAAACATTCCCGCTCAAAAAATCTTGGTCAAGACCTACTCGGGCTTGCGCTTCGCAATTTTGGACAACAAAACCATTTTGGGCTGGCTCAATCAAGTGGGGCTGTTGATAAGTGTAAATACCAAATCGAGCGAGGAGGTTCTACTCCAACACTTGCTCAAACTCCGCGATTTGCCCGAAACCGAATCTTTGAAAACCAATGAACAATTCAAAAAAATTCAAGAAACCCCACACGACCTAGCTACTTGGGTCAATTTGGCTTCTTTCAGCACCCCATTGAAGCAGTTTTTGCGCAAGTTTTTTATTTTGAATGCCGATTTGAAAGACAATTACCTTACCTCTACCACCAATTTTGGCAAGGGCGAAGTAATGACTGACCTCAAGTTTTATAACCTAAACAAGTCTTTGGCAGAGTACAAAGATATTTTTAAGAAAGGTATCAATCATAAACTAATCAGCCGAGTGCCGGTCAATGTGCCAATGGGAGCTTTGGGCGTAGGTTTGGAAATGAAAGGCGTAAAAAAATTGTACGATGATATTGGTATGGGTAGTTTATTGGGGAGTTTTTTGAATATCAAAGCCTCTACCGGATTTAATTTGCCCGAGTTGATGCAAATGTTTAGTGGTGATATTTTGGCGGTTTTGAAAGATATTAAAATTCAAGAAGATAGCCAAAAGCCTGATTATGAGTTGGTTGTGGGCTTGGGAATTGCTCGCCGCGATATATTGGATAAAGTATTGGCTAAAATGTTGGCTGATGGCACCCTCCAAAAAGATGGCAATAGCTACTATGCCCCCCAAAGCCAAACGTATTGGATTGAAAAAGACAGTGCTTTGTATGCCACCACCGGCATCGAATTGCATCAACAGCTTTTGAAGCCTGACAACGAGTTGGCAAACAAAAACTTGGTCAAACTCGCCGAGCGCAGTTTTTTGATGGGTTTTACCGATGTGCGAGAAGAAATCCGTCAAAAACTCCCCAAAGAGTTATTTGGCAATGACCGTATGACGGAAGGGCTGGTGAAGTTTACCAAAACTCCTTTGGAGTCATTTGCCATTAGTAGCCTACCTTTTGAAAAAGATATTTTGGACACAAGGATTGTATTTGGCTTCAAAAACCACGAAGAAAATGCTTTAAAATTGATTCTCAAAATGGAAAAATGGTTTTGAGGAATTTAAGTAGTTCTACTTTGGCACTTTCAATTTTTGAACTACATAGACATATAGAAAACATAGAAAAATACAATTTTTATAAATAGCTGATTATCAATTTACAACAGTTCGGATAGTTTCTGGTTTCTAAGCCCCCTGCCCCCGGAGGGGGTTCTTTTCCAAGTTTTTTGTTAAGTACTTGATAATCAATTAGTTACAAGAAATATTTGAAATAGCGTAACTAGCTGATAATCAATTACTTATAAAAAATATCCAAAGTATTGAATTTACAAGCTTTATTTTTTTCCATAGCGAGGAGCGTTGCTTCCCTTCGCTATGGAAAAAATCCAAATTATATACATTCCTGAATATATTGGCGATTCCTATCCCAAAAACAGCCATTTTGTTTGTCTGTACCTTGTGCAATTGATGAATGATAAATTAGCCCCAATTTCCAAAATATGAAACTCTATTTACTCTTATTTCTGTGGCTTGTCGCCGCCGCTTGTCAATCAAATTCCTCCCAAAATGAAACCCAAACGGTAGAAAAAACCAATGTACTGCCAAAACTGGTTTCCCCCGACCGACTTTATGGCGATTTGTTTGTTCAAGTTCAAATGCAAAAAATATTTCCTGATGGCAAAACCTTTGTGGATTGTAAGCCAAAAATTGCCCCGGCTGAAATTCTCAAAAAATATGAATCCGAAAAAAGACAAGCGCAATTTGATTTAAAAAAATTTGTAAACACCTACTTTGAGCTACCCCCCGATTTGAGCAATGCTTTTCGCAGTGATACTTCGCTCACCGCCGAAGCCCACCTCAATCGCTTGTGGGATGTACTCACGCGCCAGCCCGACCCACTCAATAGTGGTACACTTATTCCTTTGCCTAAGCCCTACATTGTGCCGGGTGGGCGTTTTCGGGAAGTGTATTATTGGGATAGTTATTTTACGATGTTGGGTTTGCAGGTTGCCGGTAAAGCCGAATTGATCGAAAATATTTTGGATAATTTTGCCTATCTTATTGATAATCAGGGATTTATACCCAATGGCAATCGTACCTACTACTTGGGGCGTTCACAACCACCGTTTTTTGCGATGATGGTGAGTGTTTTGGGCGAAATGAAAGGTAAACAATTGATTATCAAATATTTACCGCAATTGGAAAAAGAATACAAATTTTGGATGAATGGGCAAGAAAAACTATCGGCAGATGCCCTCGCCCATCGCCGAGTGGTGCGAATGCCCGATGGCGAAGTTCTGAATCGTTATTGGGACGACTTTGCCACCCCTCGCCCTGAGTCTTATCGGGAAGATGTAGAAACTGCCCAAAAAGCCAACCAAACCCCCGAAATCACTTATCGAGATTTGCGCGCCGGAGCCGAATCGGGCTGGGATTTTAGCAGCCGTTGGTTTGGCAATCCTCAAGACCTAGCCACCATTCAAACTACACAAATTGCCCCTGTAGATTTGAATTGTCTCTTATACAATCTCGAAAATCTATTGGCACAGACTTATGCCAGCCAAAAAAACCAATCACAAGCCACACATTATCAACAACTTGCGCAAAATCGCAAAAAAGCCATTTTAAAATATTTTTGGCACGAAAAACTCCTTTTTTTTACTGATTATCATTTTATTCGTCGGCAAAAACTTGAAGTATTGTCGCTGGCTGGGGTTTATCCACTGAGTTTTCAAATCGCCGAAGCCTCACAAGCGCAGGCAGTTGCGCAAGTGCTTGAGAGCAAATTTTTGCGGGCGGGTGGTTTGGTAACGACCCTTACCGGCAATGGTCAGCAATGGGACGCGCCCAATGGCTGGGCACCCTTGCAATGGATGAGCATTTGGGGCTTGCGCAATTATCAACAAACTAAGTTGGCGCAAGCAATCAAAACTCGTTGGACTCAACTCAACATTCGAGTTTATAAACGGACCGGCAAAATGCTCGAGAAATACAATGTTGAAAATCTTGACCTCATTGCCGGTGGCGGTGAATATCCTTTGCAAGATGGATTTGGCTGGTCAAATGGGGTTTTGTTGCGTTTGTTGAGCGAAAGTGAGTAGGGGGTTTGGTTTAGCCTCAGCTAAGGAATTAGAAATTATATAAATACTTGATTGTCAATTGGTTATGTTTTATAAATATCGTAGATTCCAAAACAAACTGCAAAAACTGACTATTCAAAATTTGCGTTTAGGTAAATGTATTAGGCAATTGGAAATCATTGCTCAATTACGTAAATTAGCCTCTCGAACCCTCAAACAAACAAGTAATATGCCTGTAGTAATTGATATAAGCAAAGATCGATTTTTTAAAGCCGGAAAAGCCGAGGCTCAACGAGAACACATTGAAAGTTTGCTAAAATTTGGCAAATTAAGTGATAAGGAAATAGCGGAAGTGCTAAGTGTAAAATTGGAAGATGTACTAAAAATCAAAAAAGAAATGAAAAAGTAGTTTACCCAATGCCTAATTTCAAACTAGTCGCTCTTTCCAATCCCGGCTTAAGTGCCAAAAGATTTTTAATCCGCCAAAAAAGCCTTCTTACTCCCAAAGAAGGCTTTTTTGTTATCCATTATCTTGCCACGCCATAACTCATTGATAATCAGCACATTATATCATTTACCTCAAATATTATCAATACTACGTGAATATTTTATAACTCATTGAATATCAGGCATTTATATAATTTAAGATTTTTAGTTAATTGCTTGATTTTCAATTACTTAGCTCTCCTTTAGAAACTTCACAAACTATGGCATTGTCAAACCAGAAAAAAATTGTATCTTTGATTTTGCGTTTGAAAAAAAATTGCGATGAATACAATTGAAAAAATACCCACTTCGGCTCTCGAGCTTCGAGAAATGTTTGAGGAGCAATCAGAAATCAGAATTTCGGCTAGTTTAGAAGATTTTTATCAAATCGCTTCCGAGCTAGACTATAAAATCCAGTTTCATCAAAGCGAAATCATTATTTTTGATATGGGAAAAGCCTCCGAACTCCACGAACTCTTAGCAGCCAATATGATTGGCTTATTGTTTATTATTTTTCGTAATTCTAATTACAAAGTATATGGTAGCAACCGCTCGGTATATATTTCGGCTTGCCAAAGTGCCTTTGAGCCGGATGTAGTCGTGGTATCGGGCAAAAACGAAACCGTAAAATATCGGTCGGGCGATAAAGTATATGAAGGTTTGACCAATCCGGCTATCATTGTTGAAGTGCTTTCTAAAAGTACGCGCCAATTTGATTTAAGCGAAAAATTAGATTGTTATAAGCAAATAAATTCCTTAGAAACCATCATTTTTATCGACCAAGCCAAAGTATCCGTTTCGGTTTATCAGCGTACTGCCCAACAAAACGAGTGGCTCAACTCTGATTATCAATCACTTACCCAACATTTGAATTTAAAAAATACGCCGGTCTATTTGTCTGATATTTATCTCAAAACCGAGTTGTCTTGATTTGCCAAGTTGGGCAAAATTAATAACCTTGCCAGTCAAAACCCTCCCCTCAAATTTGTAAGTAGCAGAGAAATTTAATCAAAAAAATCACTTTCTTATTAATATGAATTCTTGGATACACAAAGTCGTCATTCCTACGCTAATCTTGGTCATTATCATTTTACTTAGCTCGATATTCGGCTCGCCCAGTCGCTTTTGGCACCCGGCGAAGTGGATAATGATAGCTTTTTTTACTTTTTTGAGTTTTTTTAATTACTCGCTTTACGAAATCGGTTTTAAAAATTTCCAAACAAAATTTCAAAATTTCTTTTTTTTATCAACATTTATTCGGCTAATTGCATCAGTTATTTTCATTATTGCTTTTCTAATTCTAAAAGTCGAGAATATGCGATTGTTGCTAACGAACTTTTTTATTTTTTATTTCTTTTATTTAGGTTTTGAAATTTATTTCTTGTTGGGTAACTTGCGACCCGATTCCAAACAAATAAGATAAAAATGAGAGTTTTTACTATTGAACGCTTCTTAAAATCATTTCCAATAAATCTAGTTGCCCTTATCTTGCTTGGTTTGCCCTTATGTGCTTGGGCAAGCGGCGGCGAAGAAGAAGGTGAACATAAAAAATTCAACCCTGCCGAACTCATAATGCACCACGTAGGCGATGCCCACGAATGGCATTTCGCTACTTGGGGCGAAGGCAAAGAGGCGGTTCACATCACCCTGCCTCTGCCGGTAATTCTCTACACCGACCACGGTTTTGATGTCTTTATGTCGAGCGAGTTTCACCACGCTAAAATGGTAGAACACGAACACAATGGCAAAAAACACCACTTCCAAGAACTCAAACGCGGTGAAAACACCTATTTGCGCTCGCACGAAGATAAAATTACCCTTGCCGGACACGGCGGTACTTTGTACGATTTCTCGATTACCAAAAACGTAGCTTCTTTATTTCTGAGTGTAACCATTATGCTCTTAGTATTTTTTAGTGTAGCCAAAGGTTACAAAAAAAATCAAGGCAAAGCGCCGAGCGGTATTCAATCGTTTTTTGAGCCGATAATCTTATTTGTCCGCGATGATATTGCCAAACCCAGCATTGGTGCCAAGCACGAAAAATATTTACCTTATCTATTGACTGTATTCTTTTTTATTTGGTTCAATAATTTACTTGGTCTATTTCCGGGTGGGGCAAACCTCACCGGCAACATTGCCGTAACCCTCAGCTTGGCAGTAATGACCTTTTTGATTACCAACCTGAGTGGTAATCGCAATTATTGGGGACACATCTTTTCGCCTCCCGGTGTACCGGCGGCTTTATTGCCTATCATTGTTCCGATTGAGATTATTGGTATTTTTACCAAACCATTTGCGCTTACAGTTCGTTTGTTTGCCAATATCACTGCCGGACACATCATCATTTTGAGTTTATTAAGTTTAATTTTCATATTCCAAAGTGCAATTGTTGGTGTAGTAAGTGCCGCTTTTTCAGTTGCGCTTACCTTCCTTGAGTTGTTGGTGGCTATTTTGCAAGCCTTTATCTTTACGTTGTTGAGTGCAATGTACATTGGTGCCGCCGTTGAAGAACATCACCACGACCACGAGGAAGAACACGCCCACCATTAAAATAAAAGCCTCCCCCTACCCCCTCTCCTTTGGAGAGAGGTAGGGGGTGAGGCGCAGTTTAGAACCCTTTATTTTAAATATATATACTTATGTTACTTGATTTATTATTTGTATTGTTGGAAGCCGGATTAGGCAATGGTTTAGCCGGGGTTGGTGCCGGACTTGTAGCACTTGGCGCAGGTGTAGGTATCGGTCAAATCGGTGGTCGGGCAATGGAAGCGATTGGTCGTCAGCCTGAAGTAGCAGGTCGCGTACAAACTATCGCCCTTGTAATTGCCGCCTTGATTGAGGCGATTGCTCTTTTTGGCGTTGTAATTTGTTTGTTGATTTCTTTCCAATAATCAACCCGTACATTACTCCAAAAACGAAATTATCAGCCAACACTAGGTTGGTTGGTAATTTCAAATTTTAAAAAAACCACTAAATGTTTAAAGTGCAATAATATTTCATAATCATTGGATTATCAGACACTTACAAGTTTAATTTTAGATGTTATCTTTTGATAATTAAAAAAGACAAAACAATGAATTTAGTTACCCCCGAATTAGGATTAATATTTTGGCAGTTAGTAGTATTCATTACGGTATTGTTTATTTTGAGCCGCTATGCGTGGGCACCCATCACTACTGCGCTCAAAGATCGTGAAAAATCAATCACCGAAGCCCTGAGCAAAGCCGAAGAAGCCAAAAAAGAAATGCTCAAATTGCAATCCGACAATCAAAAATTGTTGGACGATGCTCGCCTCGAGCGCGACAATATGCTCAAATCTGCCCAAAAAGTGGCAAATGATATGATTGAGCAAGCCAAAGCCAAAGCTGAAGTTGAGTATGCCAAAAAATTGGAAGATGCGCGCCGAGCAATTGATACCGAAAAACAAGCCGCCGTTACTGAAATCAAAAAACAAATTGCCGAATTATCAATCGATGTTGCTCGTACGTTGCTCAAACGCGAACTCGAGAACCCCGATAAACAAGTTCAACTTGCCGCCGATTTGATTAAAGATTTGAAGGTAAATTAATCTTATACCTCTTTTGGCAATCTATTTTGAAACAGCCTGTCTTTTGTGTTAAGATGCTGATATACAGATAATTACCTAAATATTTGCCGGATTTATTATTAGATATTCACTTTAGATATTTTTTAAGCTATTTCATCAAGAAATCTTACAAAATTCTAACCCAAACTTTGAATAAAACCAAAAAAATGTCTGAAAAGACCATAGCCTACCGATATGCCAAACCTCTGATGGAACTTGCCCTTGAGAAAAGTTTGGTTGATGATGTAAATCGTGATATGGAGTTGCTTCGCAAAACCTGTGAAGAAAACGACCAACTACGCGCGATTTTACGCAATCCTATCATTCGCGGATACAAAAAACTAAGTATTTTGCGCGCTTTGTTCCAAAACCGCGTAAATCAAGCCACAATGTCAATGTTTGAGATTTTGGCAAAGCACAGCCGCGAGGAAATTCTCTACGAAATAAGTCAAGGTTTTACCACACTTTACAATGAATACAAAGGTATTCAGGAAGTAACCCTTACTACTACCGTAGCCATATCTGAGAGCCTAAAGGCTGAATTGACCGCCAAACTCGCCCAGCAATTGAATAAAACCATTATTTTGCAAGAAAAGGTAAACCCTGAATTGATTGGCGGTTTTATCTTGGAGATTGGCAACAGCCAAATTGACAATTCAGTACGCGCTGGCTTGCAACGTTTGAAAATGAATTTTATACAAAAAATATATAGTTAAGAATCATACAATTGAATAATTGGGTATTTCAATGTAAAAAATCGTAATATACTGATAATCAATTTGTTATGAATTTTTAATTTGCAATTACTCGGTTAAACAGTTTTAAACTTTTGAAATTTTATGACACAATTACGACCTGATGAGGTATCGGCAATATTACGTGAGCAATTATCAAACTTTCGTACCGAAGCCGAACTCGAAGAAGTGGGTACGGTTCTCCAAATCGGTGACGGAGTTGCTCGTATATATGGTCTTACCAAAGCTCAAGCCGGAGAGCTTGTGCAGTTCGAGACTGGATTGCGAGGCTTGGTTTTGAACCTTGAAGAAGACAATGTAGGGGTGGTATTGCTTGGTGAATCCACCGGCGTAAAAGAAGGTGACAATGTGCGCCGTACCAATCAGATTGCTTCAGTAAAAGTAGGTGAAGGTATGTTGGGCAGGGTAGTAAATATGCTTGGCGAACCCATTGATGGCAAAGGACCGCTTTCGGGCGAGTTGTACGATATGCCCCTTGAGCGCAAAGCTCCGGGTGTAATTTATCGCCAGCCGGTAAATCAACCCTTGCAAACCGGTATCAAAGCCATTGACTCAATGATTCCGATTGGTCGGGGGCAGCGTGAATTGATTATCGGCGACCGCCAAACCGGAAAAACTGCGGTGGCTATTGACACCATCATCAATCAAAAAGAGTTTTATGAGCGCGGCGAACCCGTAATTTGTGTATATGTAGCCGTAGGGCAAAAAGGTAGTACCGTAGCCCAAGTAGTCAATGCTTTGGAAAAAGGCGGGGCAATGCCTTATACTGTAGTAGTATCGGCGAGTGCTTCCGACCCTGCGCCTATGCAGTTTTTTGCGCCGTTTACTGGGGCAGCCATTGGCGAGTATTTCCGCGATACAGGTCGTCCGGCATTGGTAGTATATGATGACTTGTCAAAACAAGCAGTGGCTTACCGCGAAGTATCATTGTTGCTTCGTCGCCCGCCGGGTCGTGAGGCTTATCCGGGTGATGTATTTTACTTGCACAGTCGTTTGTTGGAAAGAGCTGCCAAAGTAAACGATACCGACTCGGTTGCCCAACAAATGAATGATATTCCAGATTCCATACGTCATTTGGTCAAAGGAGGCGGTTCATTGACCGCTTTGCCAATTATTGAAACGCAAGCGGGTGATGTATCGGCATATATTCCTACCAATGTAATTTCCATTACCGATGGTCAGATTTTCTTGGAAACCAACCTATTCAACTCGGGTATTCGTCCGGCAATCAACGTAGGTATCTCGGTATCGCGGGTAGGTGGGGCAGCACAAATCAAATCAATGAAAAAAGTAGCCGGTACGCTCAAACTTGACCAAGCCCAATTCCGTGAGTTGGAGGCATTTGCCAAGTTTGGTTCGGATTTAGATGCTTCTACCAAATTGACAATTGATAGAGGTAGAATCAACCAAGAAATCCTCAAACAAGCTCAATATGCACCATTTGCCGTTGAAGAGCAGGTAGCCATTATTTATGTTTCTACCAGTGGGTATTTGGACAAATTGCCTTTGAGCAAAGTAAAAACTTTTGAAAGAGAGTTTTTGGATAGCCTCAAACGCGAAAACCAAGACATATTGGCGGCTCTCAAAAAAGGTCAAATTAGCGACAACGAAACCAAAGTATTGGCAGAAGTAGCCAAAAACTTAGTAAAAAGATTTGTTAATTAATTGCTGAATTAGGAGTTATGAGGAATGGGTATTTTTTATTGCTTTCGTTTAGAAGGCTAAACCCATCACTCATAGCTCATAACTCATTAAAAAAAATATGCCTAGTTTAAAAGAAGTTAGAAATCGGATTAACTCTGTTAAATCTACTCAACAGATTACCAAAGCAATGAAAATGGTTTCGGCGGCTAAGTTGCGCAAAGCCCAAGATGCCATTATCAAAATGCGCCCTTATGCCCAATTGTTGAATAAAATTATTCAAAACCTTTCGGCAAGCAATACAGATGGTGAGGTAAGAAGTGTTTATACCGAAGAACGCGAACCCAACCGAGTATTGATTATTGCCATTACCTCGGATAGGGGGCTTTGTGGAGCTTTCAATTCTAACATTATTAAAACTTCGGTCAATTTGGCTCAAGAAAAGTATGCGCCTCAGTTTGCCGCCGGAAATGTGAGTTTTTTGACTATTGGCAACAAAGGCTATGATAGTATCCGCAAGCGCGGACTAAAAATCATCGGTACTTATGCTACTTTGTTTCATAATCTCAATTTTCAGAGTGTAAAAGAAGCCGGAGAGTATATTTTGAATGCTTTTGCCAATAAAGAGCTTGACCGCGTAGAAATCATTTTTAATGAATTTAAGAATGTGGCTACTCAAATCATTCGCGTGCAACAGTTTTTGCCAATTGTGCAAGATACTACCCAAACCCAAACGGTAAGTAGTACCAATAATGATTATATTTTGGAGCCGTCGCAAGCCGAGATTATTCAAGAGTTGATTCCCAAAAGTTTGAAAATTCAATTGTATCGAGCCATTTTGGAATCAAACGCCTCCGAACACGGCGCAAGAATGACGGCAATGGACAAGGCTACCGAAAACGCCGATTCATTGGTCAAAGACCTTACCTTGGTTTATAATAGAACTCGCCAAGCCGCGATTACTAAAGAAATCTTGGAAATTGTGGGTGGTGCCGAAGCTCTCAAGGGTGAGTAAAAGACCAAGCCGTTATGGGCAGACCACTGCCAATTAGTTGATTATGAGATATTTAGATGATAGTGTTGTTTTGAAATATAAAAACCCGCCATTGGCGGGTTTTTTTTATGTTTAGGGAGTTCAAAAACTAAATTCATCTTTGGGCTTGTCATCGGGAAGTTGTACGTATAAACCGTCTTCGCGGGTTTTTAAGGGATAGACTTTGGCATTGCGGATGATTTTTCCAGTCATTTCTTTGCCGGTTTGTAAGTCGAAACTATATTGATGCCAAAAACAAACGATTTGTCCTTTTTCATTGATTTTTCCCTTGCTCAGGGCTATCATTTTGTGGGGACAAGCATCTTCGAGGGCAAATAATCCGGCTTCGGTATGTACTACGCAAATTTTTTTGAAGCCCAAACGAAAAGTTACTAAATCGTTGATTGGAATTTGAGCTTTGGCGGCGGCTTCGGACTCAAATAATTTGTGCCAAGATTTTTTCATTATAATTTTACTATGGGCAAATATTTTTTATAACTAACTGGTTATCAGATAGTTATATTTTAAATTAATTCACCAAAATTTACCAAAGAATGGGAGAATATGATTAGGACTATATAACGATTTGTGCCTTAAAATGTTATGACTTTGATTTTGGGTAAAATTAAGAAAAGTAATTGAATTTTGATTGAGATTTCTAAATAATTGATTATCAGTATGTTGTATAAAAAAATAGAATCTTTACAACAATTCCCACTGTAAAATTATTGAACAAAAGTTTGATATTTTAACTTTTATATTTATAAAAATAGCAAAATACATAAATAATTGATAATCAATGCTTTAAATGTATTTCTCATTAAAT
>JALONJ010000392.1 GCA_025455045.1 Microscillaceae bacterium
AATACTGATTATCAATTGTTTATGTATTTTGTTATTTTATAAATGTAAAAGTTAAAATATAAAACTTTTGTTCAATTATTTTACAGTGGGAATTGCTGAAGGTAAACAATATTTTTTGATAACCTATTGATTTTCAAGTGATTAAAAAAAATTATTCACTCTACATTATTCACTATTCATTCCACAAGTACAAGGGAGTATTTAATTGATAAGATTCAATTTTGTTAAATAATTGATAATCAATGTTTTACAGTAAATGATAGTATCAATTAATTTGTTATCCATACTTATTACGCAATAACTCAGCTATTGAAAATCGATAAATACATTAGATATAATGTTTTGACATTGACCCAGTGGCAATCTTGAACAAAATCACCAAGTTTTTGCCTGAGAAGATATTTATCTGGGCTTATGAAAAATGACAATCGGAAATAGATTGCGCAAATAGGCTAATCCTTCATCTCCAGTCTTGAAAAACTTTGATAGTTTTTGCCGCAAAATTTGGTTTTAACGAATCCAAATCACTAAATTTAAGGCATCAAACTGACAGTCTTCGCCAAATACTAATCTTAAACTGAACTTATTTATTTCAAAACGGTTTACTAATTATTTGCGGTCAATGTCAAGTACAAATCTTATGAAAACGGCCAAAACCTTAGGATTCATCATTATCAGTCTTCTCCTGCTCAATTTTGTTGCCGCCCTGATTGGCAAAACTCCCGAAAAACGCTCGCCCAAAATCGGCGAAACCGCCCCCGATATAAACCTCCCCAATCTTGAAGGCAAAAAACTCCAATTGAGCCAACTCAGAGGTAAATTGGTATTGGTCGACTTTTGGGCTTCGTGGTGCGCCCCTTGTCGCTTAGAAAATCGCGTGGTGGCACGAGTTTACCGCGATTTTGCCGAGCAAGGTTTTGAAGTATTTAGTGTATCGCTCGACAGCGACCGAAACGACTGGCAAAATGCGATTCTCAAAGACAAACTTACTTGGCAGAGCCACGTTTCCGACTTGCAAGGTTGGGAAAACCAAGCCGCCCGTTTATATCGTATTGAACAAATTCCCACCAATTATTTACTCGACCCCAATGGCAAAATAATCGCTATGAATTTGCGGGGCGAAGAAATTGAAAATCACGTAAGAAGTTTTATGAATCAACAAAAGCCTTAAGCCTCTGATAATCAATATTATACCTATTTTATGGAATCTAAAATTAACCAAAAAGTATTAGTGGTAGATGATGAGCCGGATATTGTCGAGTTGTTACAATACAACCTTGAGAAAGCCGGTTTTGAAGTAAAAACTGCCTACAATGGCAAACAAGCTATCGAGACCGCCAAAGATTTTGCTCCTGATGTGATTTTGATGGATATTATGATGCCCAAAATGGACGGTGTAGAAGCCGGGCGCATTATCCGTGATATGCCCGAAACCTCCGACAGCTACCTCATTTTCTTGACAGCCAGAGTGGAGGAGTACTCCGAAGTAGCCGCTTTTGAAGTCGGAGCCGATGATTACATCATCAAACCTATTCGCCCACGCGCTTTGGTAAGTCGCATAGAAGCCCTCTCGCGGCGGGAGCGCAAAAAAACCAAACTAATAGCCGAAGAAAAAGTAAATACTGAAGGCTTGGTAATTGACAAAACCAGTTATACGGTTTTCAAAAATGGGCAAGCGATTATTTTACCCAAAAAAGAATTTGAATTATTGTATTTCCTTGCCCAAAATCCCAATCGAGTGTTTACCCGCGAAGATTTGTTACAAAATATTTGGGGGGCTGACGTATATGTATTGGCGCGCACGGTAGATGTGCATATTCGCAAAGTCCGCGAAAAAATCGGCGAAGATTACATTACCACCATCAAAGGGGTAGGTTACAAGTTTTCCAACCACAACAACGCTTAGGAATTAGGAAATAATTGGGAATTAGGAATTGTTTAATTGCCTGATTTTCAGGCAATTATGTTTTTAAAAAGTTTACTTTATTTTGTAATTATTCCTTAGAATTGAGGAAGTATATCTATAGTTCGTGAAGTTCCGATTTTCTGGTCTCGAGTTGAGGGCTAAGTAATTGAAAATCAAGTAATTAACTAAAATCTTGTAAATTTTATAAGTGCCTGATAGTCAATGAGTTATAAAATATTCACGAACTATTGACTAATCATCAATTTATGTAATGAACTACGCCTATATTTATGATGCTGTGCGCACCCCGCGCGGAGTCGGTAAGCCCGAAAAAGGAGCATTGAGCCGTACCAAACCTATTGATTTGCTGGCAACTTTGTATCACGCCTTACAAAACCGCAACTCTCTGAATACCAGCGAGATAGAAGAAGTTATTTTGGGTTGCAATACCGTTATCGGCGAACAAGGCGCAAACATTGCCAAAATTTCGGCTTTGTATGCCGGTTGGAGCGCGCAGATTGCCGGAATGACCGTGAGCAGTTTTTGCACTTCGGGTCTAGAGGCTTTTAATACCGGCGCGGCACGTATTATGAGCGGTATGGAAACCGGTGTGGTAGTAGGCGGAGTAGAGTCGATGTCGCGGATACCTATGTACTCCGATGCCGGAGCTTGGTTTCAGGATAGTGAGGTGCGGCAGGCGGTTTCGTACATTCACATGGGGATTTCGGCTGATTTGATAGCTACTTTAGAAGGTTTTACGCGTGCCGAAATTGATAATTATGCTTTTTTATCGCAACAAAAAGCCGCTCTCGCTACTCAAAAAGGCTATTTCCAAAAATCTTTAATTCCAATCAGGGATTCGGAAGGCAAAGTGCTTTTGGCTGATGATGAGAACATTCGCCCTGATACCAGTTTAGAAAAACTAGCGCAATTTGCCCCGATTTTTGCAGACGACAATGCCGCTCATTTTGATAAAATTGCCTTAAAAAAATATCCCAATCTGTTGAAAATCAATCACTTACACCATATAGGCACAGCTCCGGCTTTGGCAGATGCGGCTGCTTTGCTGTTGCTCGGCAGTGCCGAAAAAGGCAAAAGCTGGGGTTTGAAGCCTCGCGCGCGGGTACGGGGCTTTGCCAATTATAGCGTTGAGCCGGTCATTATGCTGACTGCCCCTGCCGAAGCCAGCCGCAAAGCCCTGAAAAACAGCAAATTACAAGTTGAGGATATTGATTTATTTGAAATCAATGAATCATTTTCGGCAATCGTCCTTAAATATATGCGTGATTTGAACCTAAGCCCTGAACGAGTGAATGTAAACGGCGGAGCGATTGCTATGGGACATCCTTTGGGGGCTACTGGGGGGATTTTGTTGTCAATGGTTTTGGACGAACTAGAAAGACAAGACAAACAATTTGGGCTGTGTACGATTTGCGGAGGAGCAGGCATCGCCACTGCTACAGTGATTGAAAGGGTGTAAATATTACCATAGAAATTACTTCTACTTTGGCACTTTAAGAAATGATAAGGACATTTGAATCTATGTTTTAAGATTCTCTCGCTAATTTTTGATTAAAATTGTATTTTCCTATGTTTTCTATGTATCTATGTATCTATGTGGTTCAAAAATTGAAAGTGCCAAAGTAGAATTACATAATCACCTAATTACCAGCCAAAGGCAGATACGGTTAATGGGTTATATCATTTTAAATATTTTATGTAACTATCCGATAATTAGGAATTTAGTAAATAACTCGAAACTACAAACTGTCTGAATTATTGTTTTTACGCACTAAACTTTTTAACCAGCCTATACGTATTGGAGTTTTGCCTAGTATCTAAAAATCAATACCAATGAAAATAGTTCGTTTACCCTTAGATGCCCAAGACCTAGCCAAACTCGAGAAAGACAGCGAAGGCGAGCCGTATGTCAAACCGGTTTTGGGTACAGCTTCGGGCTTATCGCTCTTGGGAGCTATCTACGTTTTTGCGTTTTCGGGCTGGACCGATGGCTTAACGCAAGCCATCGTGGGTGGTTTTTGGCTTATTTTCAGCATTATGAGCTATGTGGGAATCGGACTGGCAAAAAAATACTACGCAAACAATCGCGCCGATAGACAAGGCGGAGAAAAAGAAGTAATTGTGGGTACTATTACCCAAAAAGAGTTTTATTCGGAACGCAATGCCCCAGACCGTTATTATTTTTATATAGATGAGCAAAAAATCTTAGTGCCGTGGAACTACTATTCGCAGTTTGAAGAGGGTAATGTGATTGCCTTGCATCGCGCGCCTCTTTCAGAGTTGGTTCTAAAGGTTGAACCGTTTCATTAGAATCATTGTGATTTTGGAAAGATTTTTACAAATAACTGACTTTAAAAAAAAAATCTCGACTTCATTCATTCATTGCTCGTGGCTAAACTACGGCGTTTATAGCCTCATCAGTCCGCCCTCTCTCCCCAGACTATAACTACTCGAGCCATTTGTTGTAAATATCATTTTTCAATAATTCAAAAAAATATGCGTTTTGTCCTAAATTAAAACTAGGTAGTATATATTTTTGGTAGATTATTGTTTTATAATTCATACTTTTGTCATACCTTTGCGTATAATCTCGTATGCAAAATTTGCCACAGCTAATTCCAATCTCTAGGGTTTACAATTTGCCGAATCTCCGGCATTTTTTCAATTTGAAGCAAATCTTACCAAAATTATAAGGCACTGATTATCAGATATTTAGAAAAAATTTTTAAATTATTTGATTAATCTTTTACATTTACACAACTATTACAAAACTTAATTGCTCTCATTTTAATTATTGCCCAATGTTAGAAAAAAGAAAGTTGTTCGCAGTAAGTTATTCTATTTGCGACTACGAATCTGCCTCTGATGAAATTATCCGCCAAGCCCGCCAAAATCATAGTTTTGGAGTATCTGCCCTAGCCGTTCACGGTTTGATAGAATCGGTCAAAGACCCCAATTTGAGCGAACTGGTAAACAAAATTGACTTAGTAGTACCAGACGGTCAGCCAATTCGTTGGGCTTTGAACAGCTTTTACAAAGTTGGACTCAAAGACCGCGTGTATGGTCCTACGCTCACCAAATATGTACTCGAGAAAGCCAACAAAGAAAACTTAAAAGTGTATCTCTACGGCAGTACCGAAGCCACTATCAACAAATTCAAAGATTTTATCAATCGTACCTACCCCCAAGTCGTAATTGCCGGAATCCACGTCGATAGATTCCGCGAAGCCACCCCCGAAGAAGATTTGCAAGACATTGAAAAGATAAATGCCTCGGGCGCGCACGTCGTACTGGTTGGGCGCGGTTGCCCGCGTCAAGAGCGTTGGGTAGCCAACCACCTAGGCAAAGTAAATGCCGCCATGATGGCAGTAGGCGCGGCTTTTGACTTTCACGCCGGTACGGTAAAACAAGCTCCGGCTTGGATGCAAAAACGGGGCTTGGAATGGTTTTTTCGCCTTACTCAAGAACCCAAACGCCTTTGGCGGCGGTATTTGTTTACCAATAGCCATTTTGTGTATTTGTTTTTTATGCACAAATTGGGCTTAAAAAAAATGTAAATTGAGATTTCTATAGCCAAATTAGTATTTAATGATTTAGCATTAGAAATTATATAATCTATTGATTTTCAATTAGTTACATTTCAAAGCATAATTTGATTCTTATATTCAAAAAAAGCATACATAGTTTTAAAAAATAATTTTACATTACTTAAACTAAATTAATTATTATGAACATTGCAATTGTTACCGGCGCGGCTGGATTGATTGGTAGTGAAGCCGTAGATTTCTTTTCTGAGAAATTTGACTTGGTAGTAGGCATCGACAACAACCTTCGTCAATATTTCTTTGGCAAAGACGGCTCGGTAGAATGGAACAAAAGCCGACTAATGGAAAAATATAACAATTATAAACATTATGACATCGACATCCGCGATGTGCAAGGCTTAGAA
>JALONJ010000393.1 GCA_025455045.1 Microscillaceae bacterium
AAAGTCAAAGATTATCAATGATTCATAAAAAACTAGGTTCTTCCGACTTTTTAGCGCAAACTTGCCTCCGCCTTGGGCGGACAGCAAGTGCTTAGCTAATCAATTGATTATCAATGATTTATAATATTGTAATACAGCCTAAAGGCTGTGTTACATTTTTATTTGTCAAAAGTCAAAGATTATCAATGATTCATAAAAACTAAAAACCGGTTCCGGCAAATTTCCAAGGAATACCCGCCAACATCAATACCAGAGCGATGAGGGTATAAATTGCCAAAGTACGATGTTTTTGGACTGAATCGCCGCGTTTTTTGGAAAAACTGCGCCCTAGTTGGGCTACTACTACCGCCAAAAGCATCATCGTAATATGCTCAACCGACCAAGCGCGCAACTCAGGGTTTTTCATTGCTTTGCCCATATCTTGCAGGGCGATTTGCACTTTTGGACTCAAAAAGAAATACAACACCAAGCCCAAAACCAATTGTAGGTGCATAAAAATTATAAAAAAGACTGCCAAACGATTGTCGCCACTTTCGTAGCTTTTTTTGCCAAACCAACCCATAAAAGACCTGATAATCAACAATATAGCTACCAAAAGTACCAGCCAGCGCAGCCAAGAGTGAACCATCAAAAAAATTGCATAAATTGTCATATATCTCAAAATTTGGATTTGAAAATTATAAAATTAAAAATTGCTTGCGAAACTACACAAGGCTCGGTTGTAGTACAAACTTACGGCTCAAAAAAATGTTTGAAACTTCCAATTAGAAACCCCATAAACTATCATTCTTTTAAAACCGAATATTTTGAATGGGCAATTCCCAAGCCTCTGCAAAGCCAATCATAGCATTGAATAGCCTAATTTTTTCAAAATTTGGTAAATCACTTGGCTTAATTACTTTCTCGATGATCATTTTTTGTTGCAAAAGCGATTGTCGCCTGATACCATTCAGCAGGGGAGAAGCCGGAGTAAACCACTGCTTGCCCTGCCCCAAGGCTACATTGCAATAAGAAGTGTCGCTAATCAGCCCGTTTTTGACCAACAATACATCATCGGCTTCGCCCCTTTGGGCAAAAAGCTCATTCAATTGGCGGCGGTCGGCATATTTATAAGTATATTCCAAGTCATTGGCGTGTATCAACTTTAGGCTTTGAATAGGGCGGGGGTGATAAGGCTCAAATTCAATTTTTTCTACCGTTTTGCCATAAGTGAGGCGGCATTTGTAGAGTTTTTCGTCTATTTCATCAGGTATTTGAATGATTTGCGCCAAATCCCAAAAATCTGTTTTTTGCCATACCTGCGCCCGCGTATGATGCAGGCGCGCACTATGCAAGTCCAAGTTTTGGGCTTGGCGTTGCCATATCCTAATTGTTTCGATAAATAGCATTTGAATTACTAAAATTGATGAGCCTCCAAATTTAAACGGATTACCGCATACCTTAGCGATTATGTTTTTAATATTTTGACAATTGCATCAAAATCAGTCTAAATATATGTAAATCAGTTACTTATGGACTTTTTTGATAAGTTCTATTGTAAAGTCTAATTGGGTGTCAATGCCTTGCAAGGCTTTTTTGATTTGGCTCAGAACTTCATAATCGGGCAAAGTGCCCCGCCCTTGTTGAGCAGGAGGCAAAACGGCGTTTTGATAAGACAATAAAGGACTGCCAACTTTGATTTTGGAGTGAGGCAATTCAAAATTCAGAAAACTACCGCCATTGCCTCCTTCATACGCCCCGCCGGTTTCACTGCCAATAAAAGTGCCGATTTTTTGGCTGTGCGCCACCGCCGTAAACTCCGCCGCCGTCGAGACTGTACCACCATTAATCAAGAAATAAATTTGACCACCAAAACGATTGGGCTTGGGGTTTTGGATTTGTAATTGTGGACTAAACTCTTCTTTGACCGAAAAAGTGCCGTCAGCTTCAGGTTTTAGTTCTTTTTTTACATTTTTTAAATCCTCTGCCGACAAATCCGAGTATTTTAAAAACTCCGAACTATCCCGAATACTATGCAATTTTTGATAAGCTCGAAAAGGCGATTTTGCCAAAAAAGTCAATAATTCAACGCCTTGAATATCCCAACCGCCTTTGTTATAGCGCAAATCAATGATGAGATTTTCCGTTTTTTGGGCTTTTAATTTTTCATACATTGATTCATAAAATCTTGCATCAATTGGCGGGCTTTTTCTTCGGAATCGCCTCCACCAAAGCCCCGAATGGTGAGTAAAGCCGTCTTAGGTTCGCGCAAAAACTCCAAGCGCCAACCTTTTTTCTGATTTTTTTGGTTGACTTTTTTATAGGCTTTGACAATTGCTTGATTGATGGGATTTTTGAGGAAGTATTGACTGGTCTTTGTCCAAGTTTGGGCATTCAGTTGAGTAGTTTTTTGGTTGCCTTGTGGGTCGCGGTAAGTGATAGTAAAAACCTCGCATTGCTCCACCAATAAGTAATAAAACAAAGGAAAATAAGCCTCTGAGATAGCGGTTATTTTGCTGGTTTGAATGTAGCCATCTGCCCATAAATGCCTGATTATAAGGTTTTTAACTATATCGATTGCTTGCCCATTGATGCTGATAATTTCTGAGCCTACCGGTATTTCTGCGTTTTGACTGCCATTCAAAGCCACTATCCATTTATTTTCGAGGAGGATAATAGAAAGAGGTAAAGTTTTGATTTGGTGCAAATAATATTCTTCAAGGTCTTTTTGGGGAACTAGGTGAGTATGTACGCACCGAATATCGGCAATCAAAGCCGCCAAGATTTTGTAAAATGAATAAAAAGGCATTGGCTCATTCAAAAGCTGTTGAATACTATCCATTTTCGCTTGCATTTGAGCTTTGGGTGTGTAGCGGTATAAGCCCGGATGCGTTTCTTGCAATATTTTTCTTAAAAAATTAAAATCGGCTTGTAAATCAACAGGTGGCAAGATTTTGCTTTTTAAACTATCCACTTGCGCCAAGAGCAAATTAGTCAATAAAAAGTTAAGAATGACTTGGAAAATTAGATTTTTCATTGTTTTTTTTCCTAAAACAAAGTAAAAAATCATTTTTGGACTGCTCAAATCCTGATTTGAGCATTTATTTTTGCTTTTTCAAGAGCTAAATACTCGCTGGGAGTCATTCCCACTTGATTTTTAAAAACCCTTTGAAAAGTAGCTTGCGAATTGAACCCGGCTTCGAGGGCTATTCCTGAAATGGTAAGGTGCTGATTATCAGGGTTTAACATTTGTAATTTTACTTCCTCTACTCGATATTCATTGATAAAATCATTAAAACCTTTTTGAAGATGCTGATTGAGAATAGCCGAAACGGTTTTAGGACTAATTTGTAAATATTTAGCTAACTTATTGACTGTCAATTCATTATCAAGATAAATTTTGTCTGCTTCCATTGCATTTTTTAACAACGCGAGGATTTTCTCCGATTCAGGTATGGCTAGTTTATTTGCAATAACTAGCTGATTATCAGCGATTTGACTTAGTAAATGACTTTGATGATAACTCGTAAAACCCAACCAATACAACAAGGCAACAAGTAAAATTTCGGTAGGATAATAATAAGAAAAATAAGGCAAGGGAGGCAGTATCATATTTGCCGCCAAGCTGCAAGCCCAAACGATGAGGAGCAATTTAATAAATCCTAGATAAACTGCTAACCATTTGATAATCAAGGTTTTATATTTTTGGTTTTTACCAATTTCAATTGTATATTTTCTAAAAATACCATTGGACAACTGAAAATAATAAGCCGTAAAAAACCAGCTTAACGGCTCGATAATTGTCGCTTGCCAAGCATCAAATTGGCGGACAAATGCCCGAAAATCAGGCTTCAAAAACAGGATAAATAATATCGTTCTTACCAAAAACTGTATATAAAACAGGCTAAAATGTGTGGCAGGATTTTGTGGATTTAAAACCGACCAATGAAGATTCGCAATGGATTGAATATAAAAATACATAGCCGGACCCAAAGCAAAAATCGGAGTAAAAGTATAAATTGAAAATACGGAAAACTGCCAATTTGCGCTCCAATTCAAGGTTTCTAAACCATTATACACCAAAACTAAGCTAAAAATCGCCAAGTAATAAAGCCATTTGCCACGTCTTGGAGCTAAAAGGAATAACCCCCAGCTCAATACAAAGCCTTGAATCACGCCAAATAGAATAATCAAATTGATAACCTCTAACATAATTTATGATAAAGTATTTTGCTAAAATTGCGCCGCGCCGGTAGTTGTTTTAAAAATTATAAATCATTGATTCCGTTGTTCTTGGCGCGTAGGAATTGTGGGTAAGGTTTTAGAGCATCGCCAATTTTTAAGCCCTGCAATCTCGAGACCAACAACGTATTTACAAACTTCGGTAATTTAGAGCCAAGATACAAATATCTATAACTAATTGATTATCAAATATTTATACATTTTTCCGTAAATATAGCTACCCATCTTACTTGTCTTGGGCAAAAATGGAGGCTTTGCAAAATCGTAGGTGTAGGGCAGAGGCTTGCATCATTGAGCAAAGTAAATCACGATAATTCTCAATAAACAACTTGTTTTTCCCAAAATGAAACTTTTTTCAAATATAAATATTGATAAGTATCTGATTATCAAATAATTACAAAATAGGCATTGAATTGGCACTAATAACTATCAGAGATTAGAACTTAATGCATAGCTGGTTGAAGAATTTGAAAAAACCGCGTTTCCTTGATGAAGCGCGGTTTTTTTGTTTTGTTAGCCTTATCAAATGCCTTAAAAATTTTTCGTAAATTCTGCAATATGCGCGCAAATGTATTACTTGCAAAAAATAAAACTGAATTATCTTAGCTTAAAAACTGTAACTAGCTGATTATCAAAGGTGTAGGAGTACTTATACAAGCTCTTGATTTCGGCTTCAAAAACGTAAATACAACCCGTGATAGAAATGATGAAAACCAACAATCCCGAACTCAAGTCTAGGTAAAGATGGACTTACCCAATGAGGTTTAGAAATGGTAATTTTTTTCCTATATTTGCTTATAATTAAAATTATTTCGTTTTTAGATTAAAAACCTTGTTATAGATGAAAGAAGATAAAAACCAGAGCGACCTTGCCTATATGGAGGCTTTTCTCAAACAGAAAATCAAGACGGTAAGCCCCGAAGAAATCATTGCCGCCGGTGGAGCCGAAGCGTATGCTATTCAAAAAGGCTTTGATAAGGCTAAAATCAAATCAATATTCGAGAATGCGCCAAAAACCGACCCGATAACTGAGGAAGGTTGGGAGGAATTTTTGGCAGAACTTCAATATCTAAAGGACACCAAATGAATATTTTGCTTGATACTAACATACTCTTGTATTATGTTCGTATAAATGATGATGATAAATTTAGGCGATTTATTAATCCTGATTTATCCATTATTTATGTTTTTATTGTTTCTTTTGCTGAAGCTAAATCTATTGCCTTTCAAAATAACTGGGGCAAAGCTAAATTAGATAAACTCAATTATTTGATTCAAAATTTTGAGGTAATTGATGTAAATGATTTATTGGCAGATATTTATGTTCAAATTGATGCTTACAGCCAACGGCGCAATGCTCATTTTGAAACTTACCCATTTGATAATCCTCGAAATATGGGTAAAAATGATTTATGGATTGCCGCTACCGCTACTTTGCTCAACCTAACATTAATTACTACCGATAATGATTTTGACCATTTGCACCAGCAATTTCACGAAGTAAGAAAAATCGACTTAAACAATCTTCGCCAAGTACTCGATTTACCAACCGCCATTTAATAAGTCAGACTATTTACTACTAGCAAGCTCCAAAGCAATAATTCTTAATTAGTTGATATTATCTTTGACTTTTGTGATAGACACAGCCTAAAGGCTGTGGTACAATTTTTTTTAACTTATTGATTATCAAGGGTTTATAATATCTACCCCTAAAAATGCAATGTCTTACTAGCCAGCCATTGATTTGATAATTGCTTAAAATGAGAGAAAATTTCCCAAAATAAGAATTTTTCTCAAATAAATTAAATTATAACTAATTGATAATCAAATAATTACAATATTGGTATTGAATTGGTAATTATTAATATCAGAGATTAGAACTTAATGCATAGCTGGTTGAAGAATTTGAAAAAACCGCGTTTCCTTGATGAAGCGCGGTTTTTTTGTTTTCCGGCAATTTGGTTTTATCTTTGGCGAGCAATTATTTTGAATTAAGAATTTAGAATTAGGAATTATCAATTATTTTGAAAGTTTAATATGTTTTGTAAAGTATTGATAATCAGTCATTTATGCAATTCGTAATTATTAATTCCTAAATGATAAACTTGGATTATTGAAAAAATGCCCCTTTTACAATGAAAATTTCATACAATTGGCTCAAACAATACATTGACCTAACCGAATCACCCGAAGATTTGGCAAAAAAGCTCACTTTTGCCGGTTTGGAAGTGGAAGACATCACCGCCCGCGAAGCTGTGCCGGGTGGACTTGCCGGAGTGGTCATTGGCGAAGTATTGACTTGCGCCAAACACCCCAACGCCGATAAATTGAGCCTGACTACGGTAGCCGTAGATGCCGAAAATCCTTTAAAAATTGTGTGCGGTGCGCCCAACGTTGCCGCCGGACAAAAAGTGTTGGTGGCTACCATTGGCACTACTTTGTATCCTACCGAGGGCGAGCCTTTTCAAATCAAAAAATCCAAAATTCGGGGCGAAGAATCCGAAGGAATGATTTGCGCCGAAGACGAATTAGGCTTGGGCAACTCGCACGCCGGAATTATGGTTCTAACCACCGATTTGCCTAATGGCACGCCCGCCGCCCAGTATTTTAATTTCGAAACCGATTATATTTTCGAGATTGGGCTTACGCCTAATCGCGCGGATGCGGCTTCGCATTGGGGCGTGGCGCGCGATTTAAAAGTTTTGTTGGACAAACCTTTGACTAAACCTTCAATTGAGGGTTTTAAAGTTGATAATCAGGCACTTACGATTCCGGTAACAGTAGAAAACTTGGAAGCCTGTCCGCGCTATTCGGGCTTGGTAATCAAGAATTTACAAGTCAAAGAATCGCCCGATTGGTTAAAAAATCGCTTGCTTTCGATTGGTTTGCGCCCGATTAACAATGTGGTGGATATTACCAATTTTGTTTTGCACGAATTGGGGCAACCTTTGCACGCTTTTGATGTGGACAAAATCGGCGGAAAGGCAATCAAAGTCAAAACTTTGCCTCAAGATACCCCTTTTGTAAGTTTAGACGGTTTGACGCGTAAATTGAGCGAGCGCGATTTGATGATTTGCGATAGCCACAACGAACCAATGTGTATTGGGGGCGTATTTGGTGGTTTAAATTCGGGGGTAAGTGAACAAACTACGGCGATTTTTTTGGAAAGTGCCTGTTTTTCGCCCGATTATATTCGCAAAAGCGAGCAATATCACGGCTTAAAAACCGATGCTTCTTTCCGTTTTGCGCGCGGTACTGACCCCAACGCCACAGTTTTTGCCTTGCAACGGGCAGCTTTATTGATTCAAGAAGTAGCCGGAGGCGAAATTGCCTCTGACGTTGTGGATATTTATCCCCAAGCCGTTCCGCATTTTGAAGTGCCGGTTTTGTATCAGCACATTGACCGCTTGATTGGCAAAAAATTGCCTAAAGACTTGATTAAGAAGATTTTAAATCAATTGGAAATTGACATTTTGAATGAAACTGAAGCTGGATTTACGGCTAAAGTTCCGCCATACCGAGTAGATGTGCAGCGCGAAGCCGATATAATTGAAGAAATTGCCCGCTTGTATGGCTACGAAAACATTGAGTTTGGCGAAACTTTGGGCGCAAGCTATCTGGCGGATTTCCCGGAAGTAGATGCCAACAAAATCCAATTCAAAATCACGCAAATGTTGGCGGCAAATGGTTTTAGCGAAATGTTGAATAATTCATTGACCAAACCCCAATATTTGGATTTGCAAAGTAGCTTATCACCTGACGATAATGTATTGATTCTCAATAAGTTGAGTGAAGATTTAGCGGTAATGCGCCAAACCTTGCTGTTTTCGGGTTTGGAAGTATTGGCGTATAATTTGAATCGCAAACAAAAAGATTTGAAATTTTTTGAGTTTGGGAAAATATATCAGAAAAGTGCTGATAATCAAGCACTTATAAAAGGTTATGTTGAACAAATGCGTTTGTCAATTTTCTTGACCGGCAACCAAAAAGCCGAAACTTGGCGCGAAAAAGCCAAATCTATCGAATTTCAGGATTTGGCAACGGCGGTGCTGAAAGTTTTGCAAAAAATGAACATCACTGAAGTCAAAACCGAAAACCTGCAAAATGATATTTTTAAATTTGGGGTAGTTTACAAACTCAAAAACCGCGAACTTGCCCGTTTGGGAGTAGTTCAAAAATCAATTTTGAAAGCATTTGATATAAAAACTGAAGTTTTTTATGCCGATTTGGATTGGGAATTGTTGTTGAGCCGCTATTCAGATGCCATTCAATACGATGAAGTATCGAAGTTTCCCGAAGTGCGCCGCGATTTGTCTTTGTTGATTGAAAAAAGTGTTACTTTCCAACAAATCAAGGACTTAGCCTATCAAAAAGAACGAAAAATTCTTAAATCAATCAATGTCTTTGATGTATATGAGGGCGAAAACTTGGGCGGTAAAAAATCCTACTCCATTAGTTTTACTTTGGAAGATAAAACCGCCACTTTGACTGAGGAGGCTATTGAGCGCGTAATGCAGAAGTTAATGCAAGCCTACGAAAATGATTTGGGGGCGGTGATTAGAAAGTAAAAAACTTGCTCCAGTTCTGACTCCACCAATTATCTGCTAGGTTTCCAACCTAGCAGAACTTACTGGCGCGTTTCCAAACGCGCCTTTTTTACAAATTTTTACAATTTAATATAAACACGCCAATTGCCTTTGCTACTTTTTATATAAATATCTGATTATCAATCATTTATATACATATTGAG
>JALONJ010000035.1 GCA_025455045.1 Microscillaceae bacterium
TAACTCAATTTCTTGCAATTCATTGATCTTGAGCGGATATTTCCCTGCTTTTCAGTCTGTGGTCAGTAATCCCATTATGCATCTATATCCACGGAATGGCGCAAGGTGATCGCCTGCAGGATAAAAAGACGGTTCCAGTTACTTTCATGTTCATATTACCATTCACCTGAAAGAATTGAAGAATTTCAACTGACTAGCCAGAATAGTTCTGCTTACGTGTACAGTGTGAATACTTCCAGTAGATATCTTGCGTTTAATGAAAAGTATGTTTAAACCTTTGGAGACTTATATCTCAGACTTGCAACAGTATAGCCAACTGAATAAACTTTTCTGGGAAAACGGAAATGTTTTCAAAGCTGTACGTATCAAACTTTAGAACTGTCGCAGCTCGCCTTTTCTCACTAGCTTTAACATCCTCAGCAGTAAATGGACAGACTATGTACTAAAACCATTAATTCAGGGAACCAGACCCGTACAAACACCCAGGACCAGTGAATCTAATATGAACAAATGTTCATTAAGTAGTTGACCAAACACGTTTTGTAAGACGTCAGGACTGTGACCGTAGCTTAACTGGCGCCAATGTCACGAAATTCGTGACTGCATAGCGACAGGTCTGCTTCCCATACCTGAAGTAAGAGCTACAACTCACGCAACAACATCTCGAATATCGTCATCCCGGACAAAATTACGTCTGCACAAAACTTAACATTCTATAGGATTTGTCAAAAGGTTGTTCGCCGATTTTCTTGAAACTTTTATCCAACAGTATAAAGTTAAATTTTCGCTCTGATGGTTTTAAGTTAATAATATTTTCTTGGCTCTTTTCGGGCAAAAAAACCATTCTATAGTAGTAATCTTGAAAAGGGTTATAACGTAGAAAACTATAGTAGCATCGAGAATTTATCAAACTCCAATTCTGGAATGATGATTGAGTAAAAGTTTCAGCCTCTTTTTTTGTCAAAGGTTTAATTTCATCACAAAAATCACTGCCTGCAAAAACTTGCGTATTTTCTTTATGCTCAATATCAGTAACATACATATTTTCTTCGGCTGGAAAAGCATAAATAAATTTTTTGATTCTCTCATTATATACTCTATTGATAATCAGGGCAAAAAGTGTATTATGGTCCTTACCAAAATACTTTTCTTGATATAGTTTAGGATAACTAAAAGGTAGTTTAGAAAAATTCCCTGTTTCGAGATTAATTTTCAATGAAATACTATTGTTACCGTGAAGCTCACTCGCATAATATGGTCTTCCGATCATATACACATCTTTACCCAAAACATAAGCCGAAGCAGCATCATCAGCCATCGCAAATACAGAGTCTCTGGTTTTAAAACTATCCATATTATCCCAATTTGCTTTCTTGTATTTTTTGAGGATTTTGGACTCTTGGTTTACCAAATAAAAGTAGGGAGATGCTCCGGCAATCACAAAAATTGAATCTAAATTTTTTATATAGCAATTCTGAATCGGAAAGCCAATAGAATTAGGTCCTTCCTTGGCAATTTTAATGATTTTTTTCAAAGCTGAGGTATTATAATCATATAAATAGATTGATGCAGCTTGGCTATTCAAAAAAGCAAAATAATCTATCCCGCCTTCTCTAAAAAACTGCAAAGAATTTACAACTTTATAGCTACTAAGGGTGTCTAATTGAAATTTTTTACTTGATTTTTTGACCAATTTATGGGTGTTTAAGTTCACCTTTTTAATAGAGTCGGCTTGTTTATCGGCACAGGTATAAAAAAACAAAGCAATCAGAAGTATTTTATACAAAATGATTCTTTTCATTTGATATTTATAATTTTATTGATAAAAGATTAGATTAAACCTTTCTCGATACAAGTTTAAAGTGTACGAGAAAGGTTTATTGTTTTAAATAAATCTACCTAACAACTATTGATAATTCGAAGATTTTACCTTTTTTATATTTTAGTTTAGTAACCAATCATCGACAAAATCAATTAAAACATTGTTAGAATAAAATCATCTAATTAGTCAGAACCACCACCAATACCACCACTACTACATTGTGTACCCACGCCAGTCGTACAACTAGTGTTTCCACATGCATCAGTAACACAAACATTTGGGGCAGATCCTGAGCAAGCTGCCTGAGCTTCCTGTGGATAAAAAGCCGCCATAATACCCATAAAAGAAAGAGTAAGCAACCCTAAGTAAACAGTTTTTTTAACTTTTTTCATTTCAAATTTAAGTTTAACGGTTTTCAAAATTTTTAATAAACATTTACCTAACCTACCTATCCCGGACATTGGCAAGTTTGATAAATCAAAATTAATCGCCCTCACTGCCAAAATATAGCAGTGTAGGAAATATTTTTTTAAGATTTTTTGCCCAGCCGGAACTCAAATTGTTTGTGGGTAGTATAGACATAGCTTTGTTGGCTGTCGCTATAGTCAAGGTCTAGCCCGCAGTCGGCTTTGAGGTACTCAAGGTAGCGGTACACGTTGCGCTCACTCATTTGCAGTTTGTCGGCTAAGGCTTTGGGGTTGCCGGTGGCTTGGCGTTGAATCAAGAAATCGAGATACTGGATTAACGAAATTTCTATTTTCATCAGGGCTAATTTGTTTTGTTGAATATTTTTCTGGTACAAAAATTAATGAATAATGAATAATGAATAGTGAATAATGTAGAATGAATATTTTTTTAATTACCTGAAAATCAATAGGTTATCAAAAAAATGCTTGCATTATTTTGTGCTTGTTACTAATCAATTCATTGACTCTCCATTAGTTTTTATTATTTTGAGCTTCAGTCGAAAGTTCAAAGTTTTCTTAACAAAAACTAGGGTTCTTCGCTTTGCTCAGAATTACAAACCCAAAGGAATATAAGTTATTGATAATCAAGGACTTACATAATTGCTAATTTGCTTGTTTACTAAGGCTAATCAAAGTTCCTCAAGCGGTTTCCGGGTAGGCTGGAGAGTACCTTTGATTTTACATAATTTTTACAATAATAAAATTCAAAATTCAAAATTCAAAATTCAAAATTCAAAATTTTTAAAAAAAATATTTTTTTAAGCCAAAATAAATTTGTCAGTTTGCGAATAAAAAATAGCTTTGCCCAAAAAATAACCATTACTAGGTTTTTTTTTGGAAATTTGGCGATTTTTGTTTATATTCAAGCCTCTATTCCATAAGAAATATGCAAGCAACAAGCACTTTGATTGAAGAATTGGGTTATTATGAAGGTTATAAGTTTGTTCGCCAAGTGGGTAATAAACTCATTTATGAGCGTACTACCTTCCACGAAGTCGAGCTTCCCGAAGAAATGCTGGAAGATGAATACTATGAACAATTTATCACCGAAGACGATACCCCTGTGGACAATATTTTTTCTGAAAAAGAGCAACGCCTGCTCATTGACCCTTTGCACGCCAATGCGTGGACTAAGCGCAATTTTCTTGCCTCCTCCAATGTAGGCATCTATTATGAACCCAGTAGCCCAGCCATTGTGCCGGATATGTTTTTGAGTTTTGATGTCAAAGCCCCCGAAGAATGGTTTAAGAAAAAAAACCGTTGTTATTTCGTTTGGCGAATGAAAAAAGCCCCTGAATTGGTAGTAGAAGTAGTCTCAAACAAAATTGGAGGCGAATCCAAAGAAAAAATGGCGATTTATGCCAAAATGGGAGTGATGTACTATGTGTTGATAGACCCCTATATGTATCTTTACAAACAAAGACTCAATCTATTCAAATTAGACGGACAAAAATATGAGCCTTTGCCCCAAGATGAGTTTTATTTGCCGGAAATAGAGTTGGGTATCAAAATCTGGGAAGGTTTGTTCGAGAAACACGAAGCTCCTTGGGGGCGTTGGTGTACCAAAGAAGGCGACATTCTCAAAACCGGTGCCGAGCGCACTACTGAATTGTCGGAGAGTTTAGAGAAGGAAGCTCAACGTGCCGAGCAAGAAGCTCAACGCGCCGAGCAAGAAGCCCAACGTGCCGAGCAAGAAGCCCAACGTGCCGAACAAGAAGCCCAACGTGCCGAACAAGAACGTCTCGAGAAAGAAGCCGAGCGCAAACGCGCCGATGAAGAACGCCTTGCCAAAGAACGTGAACAAAAACGCGCTGAACAACAAACCAAACGTGCCGAACGGCTTTTGGCGCAACTCAAGGCTTTGGGACTTGAGCCGGAAGAAGATTAAAAATTATAAACCACTGATAATCAGCCAATTATTATTAAATTTATTGGATGATAATTAGCTGATTATCAAGGTTTATACGATGTTGATAAAAGCCCAATCCTTATTCCTAAAAATGATTATCAAACGAATAACTGCCCAATGTCAGCCTTGAGTCCTTTTCGCGTAGTGTTGGTTTTTAGCTTGGTAAGTTTGCTCAGTTTGGCGGTTTTGCCTTATATTACCCTTGATTTAAGCCCCAGCCCAAGTTTGGCAACTTTGCAGGTAAGCTACACTTTGCCTCAAGCCAGCCCCGAAAATGTAGAAACTCAAGCTACCTCTTTATTTGAAAATGTCTTTTCCCAATTAAGTAATCTCAAAAAAATTTCGTCTATTTCGCGTTATCATCACGGAATGATTACTTTAGAATTTGACCAAAACGCTGATTTAGCCTTCAAACGCTTTGAGGTGGCAATGCTCATTCGGCGCATATATCCCCAGCTTCCGCCTAATGCAAGTTATCCGCAAATCAACTTAGGCGGTGGCAAACAAATCCGCCAAAAATTTCCGATTTTGAGTTATTCAATCAACGCCCCGCTCGCGCCTACCGAAATCAAAACAAGCGTTAAAAATATTTTCCAAACTAAGCTGGCACTCCTAGAAGGCATCGAGGAGGTTCGGATTGAAGGGGCTAACGAGAACCGCCTTTTGATTGAATATGATTTGAATAAGTTGGGGCAATGGCAAATTTCTCCGCAGCAGGTTATGAGTATTTTGCAAGCCCAAAGCCAAACCAAGCATTTGGGAAGTTATCGGCAGGCTTCGGGGCAGGTATTTTATTTGCAAACTCAAACCGAAATTCGCCATTTACAAGACTTAGAAAACTTGATTATCCATAAAATCCAATCACCTGATAATCAAGTTATTAACTTCATTAGACTCAAAGATGTAGCCAAAATCAGCGAAACTGAAATGCCACCCACTTCTTATTATCGAATCAATGGCTTAAATTCGATTACTTTAAATCTTTATGCGCGCGCCGGCGTGAACAAGTTGGAGTTAGGCAAGCAAATTCAAGCCCAAATTCAAAGTTTAAAAAATAGTTTACCACCTGATTATCAATTGATTAGAGAATATGATGATACCGAATACCTTAGCCAAGAATTGACTAAAATTTATCAACGCACTGGCTTATCGGTCTTGATTTTGACCTTGTTAATTTTGGTAGTTCAGCGTAATTTATGGTATTTAATTGTACTTTTTGCGGGTATTGCTGTCAATTTGGGTTTATTGCTGTGGGCGGTTTATTTGCTCAATATTCCAATTCATTTGTATTCTTTGGCGGGACTTACGCTGTCGTTTGGGTTGATTATGGATAGCTCCATTGTATTGCTCGATCACCTCAAAAAACACCGTAATATATTGGTAATCAGGGCTTTGCTAGGTGCAACTCTCACTACTTTGGCGGCTCTGGCATTGGTTTTTGGTTTGCCCGAGGAAGACCAACTCAATCTTCGAGATTTTGCCTTGATTATTATTTTAAATTTAGCTTTTTCGTTGTTGTGTGCGATTTTTTTTATTCCAAGTTTGTATCAATTGGGTGGGCGCAAACTTGGTAATTTTTCCAAAATCGCTTTTAAATCTTTGCGAAAGCAGGTTTACTTTTTTCGTTTTTATTATGTTATAATAAAATTTATTGTTCGATTTCGCGTTTTTTTCAATGTAAGTTTAATTTTAGCTTTTGGCTTGCCCATTTTTTTGTTGCCTGCGAAGCTTGAAAATTGGAATTTTTATAACCAAACGATTGGCTCAGATATTTACCAAGAAAATATCCGCCCCTACATAGATAAAACTTTGGGCGGAAGCCTTAGACTATTCGTACAAAATGTGTATGAAAAATCGGGTTATCGCCAACCCGAAAAAACCACTTTGTATGTAAATGCTGAAATGCCTTTGGGAACTACTTTGACCCAAATGAATCATATTATTGAAAAAGTAGAGCAGTATTTACAAACGGTCAGAGGTTTGGCAAAATTTACGGCGGCGGTTTATTCGGGGCAGTCGGCGGCGATTCAAATTCATTTTAGCCCCGAGTTTGAAAAAGGTTTTCTTCCCTATCAATTGAAAAGCCAACTGATTGCTCGGTCTTTGGATTGGGGTGGAGTAGAATGGCAAATTTATGGTGTGGGTGATGGTTTTAGCAATGCCGGAGGCGAGCAAATGGCTTCATTTCGGGTAGAAATGCGCGGTTATAATTATCTTGCTTTAGAAAAACAAGCCCAAAAATTGGCAGCTAAACTGCTAAAACACAAGCGAATCCAGCAAGTAAATGTCAATGAACGAATGAGTTATGATGAAAAATCGGCAAAAGAATGGGTTTTGCAATTTAATCTCGATAAACTTCAATTGGCAAAAACCTCAAGTGGGCAAATTACCGATATACTCTTGCAACAAGCGGAAAAAAATGTTCCTGATAATTACTTTTTTTGGCAAAATCGGTACTTGCCCATTTATTGGCAAAGCCAATCGGCGAGCGAGTTTTCGCGCTTTGAGCTATTTGAAACTACCCAAAATCTACACTCGAACCAAAAAATTAAACTCAACGAAATTGGGCAATTAACTTGGCAAACCACTTCCAATGCTATTTACAAAGAAAATCGGCAATATATTCGAATCATCGGTTTTGATTATTATGGCAGTGCCAAATTTGGCGATGAGTATTTGGAAAAAATGATGAATGAATTGAGAAACGAAATGCCGGTTGGTTATGAAGTCAAAAAATTAAGTTATGACTTTTTTAGTTGGGAAAAAAACCAAAGACGCTATGGTTTATTTATAATTTTGATGCTAAGTATTTTTGTGATTTGTTCGATTTTATTGGAGAGTTTTCGCCAACCTTGGTGGATTATTCTTACGATTCCTATTGCTTTGATTGGCTTATTTTTGATTTTTGCGTGGTTTGGGTTTTATTTTGACCAAGGAGGTTACGCGGCTTTTTTCTTATTGGGTGGTTTGGTGGTCAATGCCGCGATTTTTGTAATCAATGATTTTAATAATCTCAAAAAAATAAAATCTAAGAATCGCCGCATTATTAAAGCCTTGATGCACAAGGCTTTTCCGATTTTGCTGACAATTTTCTCCACAATTTTGGGATTGATACCTTTTTTGACTGAGGGTGATTCCGAAGTCTTTTGGTTTTCTTTGGCGATTGGCTCAATTGGCGGATTGTTGTTTTCTTTGCTGGCGGTATTTGTGGCTTTGCCGGTGTGGATGTTCGAGAAAATTAAGAATTAGGGTTTAGATGTATGATTTATCACCCTTGTCCCTCTTTATAAACAGCAATTATAAAAAAAATGAACGTTTTTTGGGTAAAATTTTGTTTCTTTGGACTAAAATACAATTGCTAATCAGCCTGACTTTAAGCTCATAAACTATTGATAATCAATCAATTAAACCATTCCAAATCTATAATATTCAACATTGGATTCTCAAACTTTTTCCGAAAAACTACTGCAATGGTATCCCGAGTTTCGGCGCGACTTGCCCTGGCGCAATACGCATAACCCTTATTATATTTGGCTATCGGAGGTTATTTTACAACAAACAAGGGTCAAACAAGGCTTGCCTTATTACGAAAAATTCATTGAAAACTTTCCGACCATTCAAGATTTGGCACAAGCCGACGAGCAAACCGTACTCCGGCTTTGGCAAGGGCTGGGCTACTACTCGCGGGCACGCAATATGCACCATACTGCCCAACTCATTGTCAATCAATTAGATAGCAAATTTCCTGCTTCTTATCAAGAGCTTCTCAAACTCAAAGGCATAGGCAAATATACGGCGGCGGCTATCGCTTCTTTTGCATATAATGAAGCGGTAGGGGTTTTGGACGGCAATGTGTATCGTGTGTTGGCAAGGACATTTGGCATTGCTACCGATATAGCCTCAACCCAAGGCGAAAAAGAGTTTAGGGCGTTGGCAAATAGTCTTGTACCGGCTCACAATCCGGCTGACTACAACCAAGCCATTATGGAGTTTGGCGCAATCCAATGCACACCCCAAAAACCCAATTGTATGTTTTGCCCCTTGCTAGATGGGTGTGTAGCCTACCAAAGTGGACAAGTGAATGAATTGCCGATCAAAAATTTGAAAATCAAAACCAAAGAAAGGTATTTTCATTACTTAATTTTTAAAAATACTCATCAACAATTGGCTATGAAAAAACGGGAAGGCAAAGATATTTGGAGTGGATTGTATGATTTTTATTTGTTGGAAACCGCCGAAAAGTTTATCGAAACCGAAGATTTATTACACCACGCGTATTTCCCAAAAATTGATGCTAACTTTGCACTCGCCAAAGAGTCGGCAGTATATCAACATAACTTGACGCATCAAAAAATATTTGCCAAGTTTTGGCACTTTGATTTAGATGCTGAAGTACTTGGTACTCATTGGCAATTTTATGGCAAATCCGAAATAGATGATTTGCCTAAACCGATTTTAATTGCAAATTATTTGGAAAAACACTTTTTTTGATTAGTTTTAGCTTTTATTTCGATAGCAAATCTTAGGTTTGTTTTATAAGATGCTTGAGTTTGACTATAAAAATTAGCTTCAAGCACCTGCCTAAGTATCAAGAATCAATCAAATAATCAAAAACTGTTTTTTTTACTCTTAAATTTACTCAATATGGCTAGTTTGAACCGCATTATGTTGATTGGCAATGTAGGGCGCGACCCCGAAAGCCGCGATTATCAAGGCACCAAAGTAGTGAGTTTTACTTTGGCAGTCAATGAAAGATATACCAAAGATGGCAAATCTGAAGAAAAAACACAATGGTTTAGAATTACTTTTTGGGGTGGCAATAGTGCCGAAGTGGTGATGAACTATGTCAAAAAAGGCTCGCAAGTGTATGTAGATGGGCGATTGAGTACCAGCGAGTATGTAGATAGAGAAGGTAAGACTCGTACTGCTTTGGAAGTACGAGGGCAAACAATTACCCTGCTGGGTAGTGCCGGAGTTGGGGGTGGACAAGGCAATAACAATATGAGTAGCAACGTTCAAACTACTACCCAAACTGATAATACCCCCACAATGAAAGAAAGCGCACCGGTAAACTCCGATAGTGATGACCTACCTTTTTAGGTAGCTAAATGATTCATTATGTAATGAGTTAATTTAGACCCTTACAGGGCAGGTGTGCTAGTGTGCTGATGCAATACACTGATTATCAATTAATTATACACATTAATTTGCTCAACTTATTTTAACTCATTCCTATCAGGGTTTTACGGTTTAATGCATAAATATTTTGTAACAATCTGATTATCCGCCAAAGGCGTGATTTAATCAAGTGTTTAGCGTAAGTTGTGTATTACGATATTTTAAACCCTGCCCCTCCCTGAAAGGGGTGGGGTTTTGAGCGAGTTTTCACGTACTATACACCTTACGCTAATGAATTATTGTATTGAAAAGGTTGGTTTTGAACCGATTTTTTTGAGAATTAGTGCTTTGTTGATTAAGTAAGGTTTTTTATGAATAAAAGACTTATTTTCAGGTTTTTATAGCTTGAAAAACACAAAATAATTTAATCAACCAAGTAATGAAGCGAATGGTATCATAAAAACAAACTATTTTGGACACAGGCACCGACTCGGAAAGTTTTGCATTGCTATTTATATTATTGACCGAACTTTCCACTCCGCAATTTTTATTTTACGCGGCTAATGCCGTCATTTTGACTATACTTTTGATGCTCTCGGCGGCAATCTCCGGCTCCGAAATCGCCCTTTTCTCGCTTTCTGCCGAAGATTGTGAGCGATATCGAGCTAGTCAAACGTGGTCTGAGCGCACTTCTATTCGGCTTTTGGACCAGCCCAAGCTCCTGTTGGCTACTATTTTGATTTTCAACAACTTTGTCAATGTTTCGTTTGTAACTATTTCTACTTATTTGGCTTGGGATATTTTTCAAACCAAAAATCTGTCTTGGGAAATCGTATTGGGCTTGACCCTAGTAGTTACGCTGGTCATCTTATTTTTTGGCGAGTTGCTCCCCAAAGTATATGCCAACCAACGAGGAATGAACTTCTTGCGACTCAGTATTCATATCATCAACTTTGGCTTTTATACTTTTCGGATGATGGGCATTTCGCCGTTGCTGGTGAGTACCAGCAATTTGGTAGAACGCCGGGTCAAGCGTAAAGGCTACAAAATTCATATCGACGAACTGCCCGATATGATTGATGAAATACCCATTGATGACAATACCAGTGCCAAAGACAAGGAAATTTTGAAAGGTATTGTCAATTTTAGCAATATAATGGTCAAAGAAATAATGACCTCGCGGGTCAATGTTTCGGCAATTGAAGTTACAACGCCATTCAATGAAGTCATTGAGGAAATTCGCAAATCGGGCTACTCGCGGGTACCGGTTTATCAAGACAGTTTGGATAAAATTGAAGGAGTTTTGTATATCAAAGATTTGCTGCCGCATCTCAACGCCGGAGCTGATTTCGAATGGACACAACTCATTCGTCCTCGCTATTTTGTACCGGGTAACAAAAAAATTGACAAGCTTTTGCGCGAGTTTCAAGCCAAGCACGTCCATATGGCAATCGTGGTAGATGAGTACGGCGGTACTGCCGGTTTGATTACAATGGAAGATATTATGGAAGAAATCGTAGGCGAAATCAATGACGAATACGATGAGATTGTGCCGATGTATCATACCAAAATTGACGAAAATACTTATTTGTTTGAAGGTAAGATTGATATTTATGATTTTTGTCGCGTATTAGATGTAGATGATGACTATTTTGAAGACGTAAAAGGCGAGAGTAAATCCTTGGCGGGACTACTGCTGGAGCTATTTTCGCGTTTCCCAAAACTCAATGAGACCATTCAATACGAAAAATTCCATTTTACGATTGTCTCTACTTCAGCAAAAAAAATCAAGGTTATCAAAGTCAAAATCTTAGAAGAAAGTAAAATGAATGAGTAGTGGTGAGTTGTGATTGCATAATGAATAATGGTGAGTAATGAATTTTACGAAACCATTTCACCATAAGTATTTGATAATCAATTATTTATAAAAAATTAATTGTTTTAAAGTGTTGTATCAAAAAATTTTCATTTTAGGCTTGCTTGCTTGGCTGGTATCGGCTTGCGGCTCGAGCAGTTATGTTCCCAAACCCAAAGGCTACAATCGCATTGATCTACCCGAACCCAAATACGTAGCTTTGGTGGGTGATTATCCTTATCAATTCGAACACTCGGCTTATGCCCAAATACGCCCCGACTCTGCCAAAATCGCCGAAAAATATTGGATACATCTCAAATACAACCAATTCAAAGCTGACGTGCAGCTTACCTACAAAAACGTACAGCAAGACCCTAAGTTTTTTGCGGAGTTTGTCGATGATTCGCACAAATTGATTTCCAAGCATTTTATCAAAGCCTCAGGGGTAGAAGAAGACATCATCAAAACCAAAACCGGCAAAACCGCCGCTGTATATACGCTGGAGGGCGAAGTTCCCAGTCAGTTTCAGTTTTATGTGTCCGATTCTACGCGCCATTTTTTGCGGGGAGCTTTGTATTTTCGGACGGCTACCAAAAATGATTCCTTAGCACCGGTGATTGAATATATCAAAAAAGACATTGTTCATTTGCTCGAGACTTTGCAATGGAAAGGCGAAAATAATCTGCAATAAACATTGGCTGGATTTCAATAATTTATAAGTGTCTGAAAATCAAGATATTAGCTTTGAAATAAAGTCATTAAAATCAATCTTCGTGGTGGTTTAGCCAATTCCTAAATATTGCCCAAATTCATCATTAAAACTATGTTTTGTTCCAATCTTTTTCAAGACCAAGTAGTGCTGGTTACTGGCGGCGGTACCGGCATCGGCTACGAAATAGCCCGACAATTTTTAGAGTATGGTGCAAAAGTGTGGATTGCTTCGCGCAATGAAGAAAAACTACAACTTGCTCATAATCAATTGATTAGCTTGGGTGAATGTTATTACCAAACCGTAGATATACGCCAACCCGAGCAAGTCCAAAACTTGGCAAAAACCATAGCCCAACAATCGGGACGCTTGGATATTTTGGTCAATAATGCCGGTGGGCAATTTATGCTTGCCGCCGAAAAAATCAGCCTCAATGGTTGGAACACCGTTATCAACAACAATCTCAACGGCACGTGGTATGTTACGCGCACGATGGCAGATACATTTTTTATTCCGCAAAAATCCGGCAATATCATCAACATTATTGCCCAAATATTTCGCGGTTTTCCCGGTATGGCGCATACCGGCGCGGCGCGGGCGGGGGTAGATAACTTGACCAAAACCTTAGCGGTGGAGTGGTCAAAATACAATATTTATGTCAATGCGATAGCTCCGGGGGTGATTCACTCCTCGGGTTTGGATACCTACCCCGAAGAAATCAGAAAAAACACTTTAGAAAATGCCCCCAGAAAGATTCCCCTCAAAAAACTCGGCAAGGTAGAAGATGTCGCTTATTTGAGTCTGTTTTTGGCAAGTCCGATGGCAAGTTTTATCACCGGCGAAACCATTTATGTCGATGGCGGGCAACGCTTGTGGGGCGATATGTGGGAGTTGCCGGACGATAAATAAAGGCAATATTTGTATCATAATACTTTGATTATCAGATAGTTAATAACAACTAATTTTTTAGCAACCCCAAGTTGGATTAAAATACATACATTTTTAGTAATTTTGAAGTTGAAATGCTATTTACATCATTGCCCAAAAAATGTGAGTTATTTGGCAAGTAATAGAAAAAAATCATAAACCATTGATAATCAAAGTATTAATATAAATAGCTAGGCATTAAAATAATCAAATCGCATTATGCATAACATCATTTATAAAGAAACGGATAATACTCCTTATGTCAATTTTGATTTTGAAAACGGCAATTTTGAGGTGCGGGGCGTATCTTATCCCGAGTATGCCAAAGAGTTTTTTCAGCCGGTAGTCGAGAATCTTGATCACTATATTGCCTCGACGGCGGCAGCGCATACAACTATGGCTTTCAAGTTTACCTATTTCAATACTGGTACCAATTCCCCCATCACCGAGATTTTGCGGCTATTGGAAGTTTTGGCAGGCAGAAATGGCTATACCGTAGATATTTTTTGGTATTATGAAGATGAAGACGAAGATATACGCGAATTGGGTGAGTATTTTCAAACACTTACCTCTTTGCCGATTCAAATTCTTCCCTTAGAGCATATTTGATAGTGAAACAAAATTGTATTGATGAGGCAATCATATAATGGGCTAAAATACTAATATAATGCTTTGATTATCAATTACTTAGCAGTCAAATTGATTGTTTTGTTTTGAATCAATACTTAACAATACTTCGGAGATTTTTTATAAGTAATTGATTATCAAGAGGTTATGTAATTTTAAATATTTTATGTAACTATCTGATTATCAGGTATTTAGCAAATAACTCGAGACTAAAAACTGTCTGAATTATTACTTAGCCAAGTTTAAATCAAAAAGACGAAAACTAAGACTTTCGGCTTGCCAACAAAGTAGCTCCTACCAAAGCCACCAACAATAAGATGGCAATGATTTCAAATGGTAATAAATAGTGAGTCATTAGATTTGCCCCCAAATGCGGGATAGATGAATTATTTAACAGGCGTTTTTGCGACTCAGCCGACACAATCCAAGCTTTGCTCGTAAAATCGGCTTTGTATATCACTTGCGCCAACAGGGCAAAAAAACCAATGCCGGTTAGAGCTCCCCACCACAAATTGCGGCTTTCGGTTTGAGGAGCTGCCGAAGGTTGCCCACCTACCGGCTGATGGGTAAGCATAATGCCGAATAATAATAACACCAATACGCCGCCTACATAAATTACAACCTGACTTACCGCCAAAAAATCTGCTCCCACCAAGGCATACAACGCCGCAATACCCAAAAAAGTAAGCAAAAGCAAAAACGCCGCATACAAGATATGCCGAGTGAGTAGCATCAAAAATGCCGAAACGACTATCAGAAAACAAAAAAAATAAAACAATAGCAGTACCATAAGTAGGCTAAGTGAATTAGAAATTAATAATTTAGAATTAGGAATGAAATAAATGATTGATTATCAATGGTTTATGAAAAATGAATTGTCAGTTTATTTTCACCCCAGCACCAAGAAAATAAATTTTGAGCAGTTGTTAAAATAAATAAGTACGATTTGTAATATCAAGGCAACCTATCAGTACTTATTAAGTGTCTAAAATAGCAGGTAAAAATATTCATTTTTGGCAACAATCGCGCAAAAAGGGTATTAAATTTGGAATAAAACCTTTGCGATAATTGATAACAAAGATTATAAGCAATTGACCAAGTTTCGCCAAAGCCCATAATCAATAAATTGTGGTTCAATAGATAGGTTGCGCGATAAATTAGAAAATTCATAACTAATTGATAATCAATTGTTTATGTTAAGATTGGTTAATCAACCTCTAATTATGCATCACATTCATAAAATATAATCCGGTATATGCTTTTTTTAATAAAATTGTATTCAAAACTATATGACCTTTCTTAATAATGTATTTCATAAAGTCAATGCCAAAGATTTTCTAGCCGATTATCCACCCGATTTCAAATATGCTTACATCATATTTACGGCTTTTATGTGTAGTGGTGGGTTGGTATGGGGCATATTGGCTTGTTTTTTTGCTTATTATCAAATAGCTGTGATTCCTTTTGGATATGTGCTATTTAGCCTATTCAATTTTGCCTATCTGCTTCATTATCAAAACTTTAGACTAGCTCGTTTTTTACAAGTTTTTGCCAGTATTTTGCTACCTTTTTTATTTCAATGGTTATTGGGTGGTTATATCGCTACCGGGGCAGTAATGTTATGGTCTTTTTTGACACTTACCGCGTTGCTCACTTTTTATCGCACCCGCGAGGTGGTGGTATGGTTGGTTTTGTTTTTGAGTTTGCTGGCAATTACTTTTTGGATTGATGACTATTCGCATAGTATTGCTCCTATAGCCTTGCAAAATCCTTTTACCCAAAGAATTTTGTTTACAGTCAATATATCTTTGATTGGCTCAATGATGTTTTTTGCCCTACGTTATTTTATCATCATCAATCGCAAAGACAAAACAATGAATCAAGTTTTGGAGCAACAAAAAATCGAGTTTAAGGAAAAAAACGAGGAAATCACGGCTTATGCCGAGCAAATTCAGGCTCAAAATCGAATGATTCAGAGTATCAATGATATACTCGACCGCCAGAAAAAAATTCTCGAGCATAAAAACACCGCTTGGACCGAAAGCATCAACTACGCCCAAAGGATTCAAAGAGCCGCTTTTATGAACCCCCTAGAGTTGGAAGAATATTTTAAAGACGGATTCATATTTTTTAAGCCCAAAGACATTGTTTCGGGCGATTTTTATTGGTTTACCGAAGTAGAGAAAAATAACTCAATCTACAAAATTCTAGTAGTTGCCGACTGTACCGGACACGGCGTACCGGCGGCTTTGATGACCTTGATGGGGCAGGATTTTTTGGAAAAAGCTGTTTTATTCAAAAAAATTGTTTCTCCGGCGCGGATTTTATATGAATTGGAAAGCAAAGTAGCGACCCGCCTCAATAGCAACAATACTCACAATCCGATTGATGATGGAATGGATATTGGCGTTTTGATGATCGATGAAACCAATCAAAAAATAGTCTTTGCCGGAGCCAAAAGCGACTTGTGGTACACCCAAGACGGAGAGTTGCTTGAGTTGCGCGGCTCACTGTATCCAATTGGGGGTACTCAATACCGCACCACCAAGGTATTTGAGGAAAAAATCCTTCCTCTGACCGCCGGTACTCGTTTTTACCTCACGACTGATGGGTTCAAAGACCAATTTGGCGGACATTTTAACAAAAAATATTTGAAAAGAAGATTAAAAGAGCTTATTCATACCCACGCTCATTTGGATTTTAATACCCAAAAAGTAAAAATAGCCACCGAGTTTGAAGAATGGCAAGGACTAAATATCCAAACCGATGATGTACTGGTAGTAGGTTTGGAAGTGTAAGATTGTAAGCAATTGATTATCAGATAGTTATATTCTAATGAATAAACTATTTTGATAAATAACTATTTTTATTAAAAATAAAATTGTATCGTCTTTGTATTTTTAGAAATCAACGGAATTGTCAATCTACCTTGGCGAGAATAGACGACAATTCAGTTGGCTTCTAAAATTTATCATAAATACTTGATAATCAATATTTTAAAAAAAATACTTAATTTTCATTTCTTCAATAAATCCTCTCGATTTATAAATAAAAATTGTATTTTTTCAATAATATTTTCAAATATTCATGTTAGTTTATCGTTGCATTGAAGACCAAATTAAAATCATCTTCACCATCAGTACTAGGCGTGCCGATAGTCGTGTTTTTGGTACCTTCGTGTTTGAGAATCACGCGCACTGTGCCGGTGCTGGCGGCTCCGGTAGTAGCCGTAGTCAATAAGCCAATCGGCTTATCATTATCATCTTCATCATTGTAGGCAAAAGTCAAATTTGCCCCAGTTACTACATAAAATAACTGATGCTCTTCGGCTTCTTCTTCTACTTCTTCGGTGATGTCTTCATCGGGGTTTGCCAATTCGTTCAACATTGTAATACTCACACTATAGGTTCTACTAGCCGCCAAAGCCGGAGTAGTAAATGTGCCGGTACCGTCGCCGTCAGGGTCTTGCCAAGACCATACTACAGTAGCTCCGCCACCTTGCGGGGTAAAAGTAAGCGTTACACGGGTGATTTTTTCTTGTTCATTCACCGGTTCGGGGTCATCTTTTTTACAAGCCCCAAAAATTACGAGTCCTGCCAATAGGGCAAAGCGCAATACATACAACTTTTTCATCTTTATTTGGATTAAATTTAGTTAAAAATAGATTTATAGGTTGGTAAGTTAGGTAGTCAATTCTTTTTAAATTAAATTTTAAAAATACATAAAGCCCTGATAATAAGTGTTTTACAAAAAAAATTCAACAATTTAACAAATTTTAAAATCAATTAATTTTGAGTATCATTTCTAATTTTAAGGATTTACCCTCGCCCAAAACTATATTTTAGTTTCAAACTTAGGTTGCGCCCTAGCTCATCGGCAAAGTAGCGAAAGCGATTCATATAATCACGATAAGCAGTATTGAGTAAGTTGCTGACAATCAACGAGATACCCAATTTTTGCTTTGCCAGAGGAAAACTCACGCCACTCTCCCAATTGACCAAAGTATAGCCCGCCGGAGCCGCCACAAAGTCAAAAGCCTGATTGGGCAAAGACTCGGCTTTTTCATTGGCTTCATTGATTTGTCTAATCGTGAATACTTGGGGTGCCCGAAACTGTCGGAAGCTATGAATTACTTTGATTTGCACATAAAAATCTTCCCAATTTTTACCTTTTTTAGCTTCATAACCCAAGCCATATTCTAGGCGATTGGTGGGTATAAAGATAAAATAACTGTCTCTGGTCAAATCTTTGGCGCTCAAAAACGCGCCTTTCACTTCGCCATAAAATCCTTTGGCAAAGTATTTTTGCGCCCATAAGTCTATGCCCCAAAACTGGGCATTGGTAAAATTGTAATTAAAACTGCCAAATACTCCGCGAATCGTAGCCTCAATTTGGCGCGGCTCTAGGAAAATATAATTTTGAATGTATTGGTAATACGCCGTCAATTCCAAAGCCCAGCCCCGATGTGGGTTATGTGCCAAGCGATTGATACTGAGCGTATTGACCCATTTGTAGCCTTGTTCGGAGCGAATATTTGCCGGATTAAAACCTTGGGTTATCAGCCCGCGCTCGATGCCACCCGCGCCGTGGTGCAAGCCATCACTAAACAATTCGGCGGCGTTGGGCGGTCGCCAAGCCGATGCCAAATTGCTCCGAAAATTGGCGTGAGGGTCAAAGTTGTAAACCAAACCCAGCGAAGCCGTAACATTGTGAAAGTCAAAACGATTGACCTGCAACACTTGGCGGCGGTCAAAACCCTTGCTTTCCAAAAAACGGTAATCGTAACGCAAGCCTAATTCAAACTCCAGCTTGTTTTTCGTCCATTTTTCTAACCAAAAAGCCCCCAAACCCAAGTTTTGATATTGTGGAACCAAGGGGCGCACGCCCGTTTCGGCATTATAGGTATTGCTTTGCCACAAGCTATTTATTCCCCATTCGCCTCGCCAATTGCCTCTTTGGGGGCGATTGTAGGTAATATCTAAGGTGTGGGTTTGTAAAGTCAAATCCATCGCTGGAATCTCCGAACGCCCGCCTCGCCGCCGGTCATACTCCATTCGGCGATTGGTTTGAAAACCGTACTGATATTTAACTTGTTGATTATCAGACACTTGCCAAAAACCGCTAATTTTTAATAAATTGTGCGCAATTGCTTGTTTGGGGTTATCAATTTGATAAGTAAAATCTTGCACAAATAAAGGAGTGGGGCTATTCAAAGCGTTTTCCAAATCGGTAAGGCTTCCTGTGTGCGCACTGCGCAAAATTCCCAAAGTAGTATTGAAACGACTAAAAAATATTTCTGCTCCCCATTTTTTGCGATGCAGCCCTACCGCCCCCGAAAAATTAAGCTCCCGAACCGCCGTATTGGACAGTATATAATGAGGGCTTTCAAAATCGCCCAAGCGTTTGTAAGTACCTTGCACCCGCCAGCCCAAGCCTTTGATGGGTTTTATACCACCTTCCAAGACTCCCGATACCACTCCCCCGCGCCCATTGCTCATACCTATAGTATTGATTTCTGCTCCTAGTTTGGCTTCGGTGGGCAAAGTGGGAGGCTCTACCAATACCACTCCTCCTATGGCTTCGCTACCATATCGAATCGCCGCCGCGCCCTTCACTACTGTCAATTGAGTAGCTACAAAAGGGTCAATTTCGGGCGCGTGTTCACTTCCCCATTGCTGTCCTTCTTGCCGAATCCCATTATTCAAAATCAAAACTCTATTGCTGTGCAAGCCGTGGATTACGGGTTTTGCAACTGTGGGTCCGGTTTGTAAGACATTTACTCCGGCTATATTTTGCAGGGTTTCGCCCAAAGTTTTGCCTCGGGTTTTTTCCAAACCTGCCCCGCTCAGGCTTTGCGCCGTAGCCGAAGACTCGAGATACATTTTTTCACCTTCAATGGCAATTTCTGCCAAGTGTAGGGCTTCATCAGCCAACTCAATATCTGAAAGATTTTGGCTTTGATTGATAAATATTTTTTTTGTAAGCTGTTGATAACCAATGTATTGACAAATCAGAGTATATTCGCCCGGGCAAAGTTCATCGAGTATATACCTACCATTGCCATCGGTAGTAGTGCCGCGTTTTAGCTCGTTCAAAAAAACTGTAGCCCCCGCCAAGGGTTCGTGCAGGTGATTGTGTAAATACCCCGAAATAGAGAGCGTGCAAGGAACACTTTGCGCATACACCCCTACTTTTATCCCAACCAGAGCTATCCAGACTGCCAAAAAATAATATAATCCTCTTTGCAACATTGTAACGCAAAATTACAAAACTTGCAATAATGTTGCAAATACTTTCAAGATTTTTTATTCAATAGAACGAGCAGTCTCTAAGCTCCTGTCCCGCCAGAGGGAGGGGTTCTTTTTTGATTTATTTCTTAAATATTTGATAATCAGATAGTTATACAAAAACAAGGGTTCTTCACAGCAATTCCCACTGTAAAATAATTAAATAAAAGTTTGATATTTTAACTTTTATATTTATAAAAATAACAAAACACATAAATAATTGATAATCAATGTTTTAAATGTATTTCTTATTAAATTGCCCTTAGCGAAACCCTAGAACTTCGGGGTGAAAAGTCGTAAAAACTCACTTTGAAGCGGAGCTTTAGCGAAGCGGCTAAGTGAATTCGTAGACTTTTCGCTCCGAAATTCAGGATAGTGTAGGGTTGCTTAGTTTCGTTGTTTCTTTTTTATCAAGAAAAAAGAAAGGCAAGTAACAAGTTTTTCTCATAAACACCTTATTATCAATACTTTATGTGAAATTTAATTTATA
>JALONJ010000036.1 GCA_025455045.1 Microscillaceae bacterium
TTATTAAATTATAAAACCCTGATAATCAGGTAGTTATAAAATAATCGTTTACCCATATTTTTAACTCTTTGATTATCAATGAGTTATATGTGCCAAAGTGGGAATTGCTGGAACTAGAAACTGTCCGAACTATTGTTAGTTACAAAAGTATTTAAAAATAACATAACTACCTGATAGTCAATTATTTACAAAAAAATCTAAGGTATTGCTTGTTACTTATTTATAAAATTTGATTGGGTGCATTTCAAATTTACGTGTTTCTATTGCCTAGCCTATGCTTTGTGTCTGTCTTGCAATTTTCCCGAAACAAGGATAGCCAGCAGATAGTCCTGATTCCTCCATTTTATGATACTTCTAAGGTTTGTTGTTCACCAATCGGGACTTCTTCTTGGTAAATAATTTTTAAAAATTTTTCGGTAAAATCAATGCAATCTTCTATCTCAATACGGTTCATCAAATCCAAATCGCGGTAAATCATTATTTTGTTGTCGCTACTCTCAATATTGAAATCGCGGTTTTCTTCCAAAAACTCTAGCAATTCTCGACAAAAAAACTTGCGAATTTCGCGCTCGTTAAAACCTCGCAAAAAGTAGTGTTGCGAAAACTCAGGGTATTCTTCAAAATCAATATCATCATACCCAACTGTATGCAAGAGCTTGGCAAAAATCCCTTCTCGATTGAGGGTAAAAGCCGGTACATAAATCGGAATATTGTGCAAATGCAAAATAGATACGTGGTGGCTTTGCTCGCTTAGGCGAATGCCTTTGGAGAGAAAAATATCCGAAAACTCCATTTTGGTTAGTTGATTATACTTGCGTGATTTGAAGTTTTTGGCAAATTTGTTTTCGCGGTATTTGATTTCATAGCCCAAGGCAAATTTAAAGCCTTGTAAGCGATTGCCATCGTAAGTAAGGCTGGGGCGGAGTTTGGCGTTGTTGATAGCTGCTACAGCCAGCACTTCCAGTTGTCTTTCATTGAACAAAGCGATGTTTTCGGGATTGATGGCATTTTTTTTCAAAATTCGTGAAGCCAAAGGGTGTTTGGAAATGGTTTGGTGGTCTTCAAAACCTTGCAACTCAAGGCTGCCTTCGTCGGTATTGTAGTTGTAGGGGTGATGATAAGCCAGTTCCAAAAAATTGTAATCAATGATTTTGCATTTGGTAAAATCCAAATAAATCTGCCCGCCTTTGGGTAACTTGGCAATTTGCCGTTTCAAATCCAAATAATTGGTTGCCAAAGCCTCGTTTTTGATGGTTACTTTATTGCGATTGTTGCCAAAATTGACCACTTTGATATTGCTCCAAAATAACGACCGCCAAGATGCCCCCAAATACCAATAAACGAATAAATTAGCCAAAAAACCGCCGACAATTCCCCACAAAACGCCACCTGCCAAGCCCGCCACAATCGTAGCCACAAATACCAACAATTGGTCTTTGCCGACATACAATATATCTTTGAACAAATCGGGGGTAAATAATTTGTAAGCGTGATAAATCAAAATAGCCGATAAAACTACGGAGGGTATATACTCAATAAAATTGACTGCTACTAACAAAAATAGTCCGACATACAACCCGTGGAAAAAATTTGCCCACCGAGTTTTGGCACGGCTGTTTACATTGGCAGAGCTAAAATCTAAAGACGAAACCATAGGCAAGCCTCCCAAACTGCCACTGATTACATTGCCCAAACCTATCGCAAATATCTCGCGGTTGGTGGGGGTTTTGCGGCGATAAAAATCAATAGCATCAACTGATTTGGTGTTGAGCATTGTTTCCAATGAACCCAAAATGGCAATCACTACAATATAATAAACAGATTGTAGGGTAAAAACTCGCTCAAAGTTGGGAAAAGTAATGATTTCTTGGGTTGAATTTGGCAAAATAATCAAATATTGGGCTTCGAGAGTGTTGCGCAGTTGAAAATAAAAACCTAAAATCATTCCCAGCAATACCACCAACATAGGTGTAGGAAAAATAGGAACAAACCGCGATTTGATAGACGAAAACGAAAACAAAATCAGCAAACTCAACAACCCGATAAAGGCTACCGCCGGTTTGATAGTCCAAAACTGAAAGGGTAAATCCAGCAAAATGCCCAAAGTATCAACGGTTTTGGGTTGAATACCCAACAAAAACGGCAATTGATGCACAAATACCGTAATGCCAATAGTTGCCAATAATCCATACACGATAGCATCTGACAAGATGCCCAGCCACTCGCCCATTCTGAGCAAGCCCCACAGCATTTGCAAAACGCCCGCCAGCACTATCAAAGCCAAAGTATATTGATAGCCGGTAGTCAAATACCCACTGCCTAGGTTATGTACCGCAAACATTACGATTGGAACCAGACCCAATGAAGGGCTTTTGATCGAAAGATGAGATTTGCTCACAAAGGTAATAACCAAGCCACCCACTACGGTAGTAATGATACCTGAAACAATCGGAAAATGGGAGGCAAAAGCTACACTCAGGCAAAAAGGCAAGGCAAGCACAAATACCAACAAAGCCGACAAACCGTCCCATCGCCAATATTGGCGCAATCCGGCAAGCCCATCACGAGGAATTTTAAAGGTGTTGTTCAAAATCATATTTTCAGGCGTATTTTGTTAGGTTTTTGTTGGGGTGGCTTGATTCAATGGCTTAGGTAATTTTTCGGCTTATGTTTCCGATTATCACCCAGCCTTTGCAAGCAGCCGTTTTATTTTTTTAGCAAAAACTATGGCAAAAAAACAACAAGTAATGTGTTAATTTTAAAATGTGCTGATTCACTAATTCAAAGCATTGATTATCAATAGTTTATCTAAAAAAATGACCGACTTATTATTTACGCGTTCCTAAGTGAGGAAATTTGATTTTTAAGTTTTTTGTTGGTAAAATATCATAAATCATTGATTATCAGCACTTTAAAAATATATAGAACTTACCAAACCAATTATAAATAATGAAGCAGCAATATTTAATTCTTCCTCACTCGCTATAAATAGGGAGTTTTGCTCAACAAATCCAGCCCTAAAGTCTTCATTTCAAATGGTATAAACTCCGTTTCATCGGTTTTTTTGGCGGCTTCTTCGGTAATCAATTCTATTTTGATGAAGTAAGTGGTATTTTTGAATATCAATCAAACAATAAACTTGGGCATTGATATGATGAAGAGTTTTATAAACATAAGTATTTGATAATCAGTTTATTAAAAGATTTTTATTCATTTCATCAAATTTTTTAAAATATGCAAGCCGAATTAGTTTTCAATATTTTCAACACTTTGATTTTGCCGCCTTGGTTGCTGATGGTGGTCGCCCCGCGCTGGTGGATTACCCAAAAGTTGGTCAATTCGTACATCGTGCCTTTGGCTTTGGCGGTGGCTTATGTAGTGATTATTTTCTCGAATCTGCAAGGCATCGCCTCGGCTGATTTTGGCTCGCTCAAAGGGATTCAGGCTTTGTTTGTTGCCGCCGGAGGTGCGCCGTTTTTTGCCGCCGCCGCTTGGTTTCATTACTTGGCATTTGATTTATTGGTGGGTACTTGGATTTTGAACGATTCCCAAAAAACGGGCATTACGCATTGGCTGATTATCCCTTGTTTATTTTTTACTTTTATGTTGGGACCCACCGGTTTTTTATTGTATCACCTCATCAAATGGGCTTATACCCAAGTAGTAGCCAAAAATGAGTAGTTATGAGTTCAGAGTTGTTTTTAAATTCAAAATTATTGACTTATTTCACCATTTCGCCATATAACCATTTCACCATATAACCATTTCATTATCAAATCATTTTAACATCAAATCTTATGAAAAATTTAATTTTAATGTTGGCTTTCTTTTTGGCAAGTTTCGGCTATTTGAATCAAGGCAAAATAATCATTACCATCAACAATTGTAAATCAAATAAAGGCAAAATTTATATTGCGCTTTACAATAGCAAAGATAATTTTATGAAAGTGAGTAAAGCTGTAGCTAAAGAAATATTGACCATCAAAGACCAAAAAGCGAGTGTCGAGTTTGCCAATTTGCCTTATGGCACGTATGCCTTCACTTACTTTCACGACGAAAACGGCAATACCAAAATGGACTCCAACTTTTTGGGCATACCCACCGAGGGCTACGGATTCTCAAATAATGCGACCGGTACTTTTGGTCCGCCGAGTTTTTCGGCAAGCAGCTTTGCCCTCAATAGTGCGGTATATAATGCCAGCGTAAAAGTGAAATATTAAGCCACAAGATTTTCGGATTTTCAAATTTCGGAAGTGGGATTTCGGATTGCTTTTTTCTAAAAAAAAACATTTTTTAGTGATTCCTAGCCGCCGGAGGCGCGAGATGGGTCTTAAGTATTGACTGGGTGTATTTCAAATTTATGTTTTAAAACCTCACCCCCTGCCCTCTCCTCTGCGAGAGGGAATCTAAGGAATATAAATTTGAAATGCACCCTCTTGACTTGGCAAATTGTTAGACTTAAGATTTTCAAAACCAAATATAAATCCTTGATAATCAATTGTTTATAAAAAAGCTCACCATTTCACCATTTCACCATTTCACCATATAACCATTTAATTTATTATGAAAACCTTATTTTTAAACCTCTACCAACGCAACCACTGGCTGACGTGGGTAGGCTGTACATTTTTGCTAATGGCTCTACCCGCACTATTGTTGATGATGATTGACAATCGGCTGATTTTGGGGATCAATCCTTGGATAAAACCCCTCAAATTTATGCTTTCGGCGGGGGCTTATGTCTTGACGATGGCTTGGCTTTTGGATTTTTTCCGAGAAAACCCGCGCAAAGTTCGCCGCTATGCTAATTGGATTGCTTGGGCAATGATTGTGGAAATCGTGTTGATAACTGTGCAAGCCATTCGCGGAGTTCCTTCTCATTTCAACAACACTTCGGGATTGAATAGCCTGATTTTCAGTACAATGGGGGGCTTTATTTTGATAAATACTATTATCATAGTTTTGATAATCATTGATTTGTTTCGCTTGCGGGCGCAAGCGGGCTTGATTGAGACAGATATGCTTTGGGCGGTGCGTTTGGGAATGATATTATTTTTGTTGGGTAGCCTAGAAGCCGGTTTTATGCTCCGCCTCAATGCCCACACCGTAGGCGCGCCCGATGGCGGAGTGGGTTTACCGTTTTTGAATTGGAGTCGGCAATTTGGCGATTTGCGCATTGCTCATTTTGTGGGTATTCACGCCATTCAAGTATTGCCTTGCGTGGTGTGGATAAATCAAAAGTACAATATTTGGCAATCGTCTTCTATCGGTAAAGTAGGCATCGTTTGGTTGGGTAGTTTGCTCATTTTCAGCCTTTTAGCGTTTACCCTTTGGCAAGCCTTGAGTCAAATGCCATTGGTAGCTTTACAATAGTTTATTGAGTTTCTAGTGCCGAGTTTCTAAGCCCCCTGCCCCCGAAGGGAATTTTGGGCTAAGTGATGAAAAAATCATAAACTACAAAAATCAATCGGCTATTCATTTCAATATTTCGGACAATTTTTATAAGTAATTGATTATCAATAGTTTATATTATTTTAAATATTTTATGTAAACCCTGATTATTCGCCGGAGGCGGAACACGTCCGCCCGAGGCGAGACGTAGTCAGGTATTTAGTAAATAACTAGGAACTAGAAACTAGAAACTAAAAACTAGAAACTAGAAACTAGAAACTAGAAACTAGAAACTAGAAACTAGAAACTAGAAACTAGAAACTAGGAACTAGGAACTGTCCGAACTATTACATTTATCAACTTAGGTTTTTTTAAAATTTACAACTATGAATATCTATATTATTTTAAAATTAGTTCATATCCTTGCCTCTATCATCGCAGTTGGGTTCAATTTATCATACGTAGTCTGGCTTATGAAGGGCAAAAACCAGCCTAGTCATTTGCTTTTTGCGCTACAAGGCATCAAACTACTAGACGATTGGGTAGCCAATCCAAGTTATATACTTGCCCTTTTGAGTGGTTTGGGTATGTGTTATGTAGGCAACTTGGCAATGTTCTCGATTACTTGGATATTTTATCCTTTGATTTTATTTACTTTGATGGGAATAGTGGCTTTTGGATTTTACACGCCTACCCTAAGCCGCCAAATCAAAATACTACAAACTGAGGGTGCCGAGTCGCGGGCTTATCAACAGATTGACCAAAAACAAACCTTATTAGGAATGATTTTATTTGCTTTTGCGCTGGCTATTGTGGTCATTATGATCCTGAAACCCAATTGGTAAGCCTCATTTTACGATTTGTAGGGGTATTTCCTGTTTTGTTTGAAGAAATTAAATACTTGATAACCAATGATTTAATATTGTTGAATTAAATCAATTTGAACCTAAGCCTAAAAACTTTTACAATTATGTTTATCAATATCCTTATTATTTTTGAAACCTTGATTTTTGTTGTTTTGTCGGCTTTACACATTTATTGGGCGTTGGGCGGGCGGCTGTATTGGGCGGCGGCTTTGCCTCAGTTTAGTTCGGGTAAACAAGTATTTGTACCTAGTGTCGGAGCTACTTGGCTGGTAGCTTGGGGCTTGTTGGGTTTTGCCGGAGCAACGGTAGCGGCTTTGCCTGCTTTTCCGCATATTTTGTCAATACCAATCGTTTTTTGGTTAAATTTGGCGATTGGTAGCATTTTTTTATTACGAGCCATCGGTGATTTCAAATACATTGGTTTCAGCAAAAAAATTAAAAATACGGCTTTTGCGCGGCAAGATACGCGCTGGTACTCGCCCTTGTGTGCGGTTTTGGCGGGTAGTAGTTTTTTGATTGCGTTCAATTTATAACCAATTGATAATCAGATGTTTATAATTAGGTTTATTCGTACCAAGTACATTACACTCTTGGGTATTGTAATTGTGGGTTGGTTATTTCCTTTTATCTTGGGTTGGCAGGAGTATTATGTCATTTCGGGTCTTTTTGCCACTTTTTATACTGCCTTGCATTGGTTTGGCACTTTGGAGATTATCGCATATTTTCAAAACCGTTATCCTGATTTGCGCCAAACCCAAAAACGCTTGATGATGGAAGTCTTGACCATTGGGTTGATGATTTTTATGATAAATTGGGGCGTGGCATACGTCATTGATATTTTGATTCTAGAGCATAAAGTTGGGTTTACTCGCCAACTGCGGGTTACAGCTCTGGCGGCAATTTTTACTTTGTTAGCGAGTGCCATTTATGAAAGTATTTATTTTTTTAATGTATCCAAAAAGAGCCTTCTTGAGACCGAAAAACTCAAAAATGAAAACTTGCAAGCCCAGTTTGCCGTGCTAAAAAACCAAGTGAGTCCGCATTTTTTGTTCAATTCTTTGAATACTTTGATGACCATTATTCCCGAAGATTCTAATTTGGCACTCCAATTTACCGACCAGCTTTCGGCGGTGTATCGCTACATTTTGCAAAACCGCGACAAGGAATTGGTCAGTTTGGCAACCGAAATGGAGTTTGTGAAATCATATATTTTTTTGCACCAAATCCGCTTTGGCGACAGCCTACGGAGCGATATTCAAATCCCCCAAGAATACGAAGATTGGCAAATCGCCCCCCTCACTATCCAAATTTTGGTTGAGAACGCCATCAAACACAATGTGGTTTCGGCAAACAAGCCTTTGACTATTCGGATTTTGGTAGAAGATGATAATATATTGATTATCAACAACTTACAAAAGAAAAAACAAGCCGAAGTATCAACCCAAGTAGGCTTGTCAAACATTCAATTTCGGTATGAATATCTAGGCAATTTGCCGGTCGAGATTTTGCCTTCGGCTACCGACTTCAAAGTAAAAATACCTTTGATTATGACCCACGAAAAAGCTATGAAGCAATGATTGGGAATTACGAATTAGAAATTAAGAATTGGGAATCAGGAATTACGAATTAGAAGCCTAATAACTAATTGATTATCAATAGTTTATACAATTTAATCTCGGTATTGCTGATTGAATCATAAGCTAAAATAGAATAGTTGAACAACTCTCCGATTTATTTGCTAACTTTGTGTATAAAATTCAATATCAATAGTTCGGACAGTTTCTAGTTTTTAGTTCCGAGTTATTTACTAAGTATCTGATAATCAGCTAGTTGTACAAAATACTTGAAGTAGCATAACTGGTTGATTATCAGCCAGAGGCAGACACAGTCAATTAGTTATAACGAATGTGTTTTTGTTAATTTGTAATTATTTAGGAATGAGTTAAAAATGAGTTGGACAAACTAATTTATATAATTGATTGATTGTGTCCGCCTCTGGCTGATAATCAGAAGGTAGCAGTTCTATTAATTAAAAAATTATTCATTCTACATTATTCACTATTCATTATTTACTTAGATTTATAAATCATATTTTTTTTAAATTATAAACTCCCAAATTTATGTTTGATATAGCCAATTTGATGGGTAAGGTGAAAGAAATGCAGGCAAAATTGCAAGAAGCCAAAGACAACCTCGTACACCTCAAAGCCAGTGCCGAAGCCGGAGCCGGTATGGTAAAAGCCACCGTAAACGGCAAAAAAATGGTCGTCTCTATTGATGTGGACAAAGACCTCCTACGCCCCGAAGACAAAGAAATGATGCAAGACCTGATAGTCGCCGCTATCAATAAGGCTATGCAAGAAATAGAAACCCAAGCCGAAGCCGAACTCCGCAAAACTACCGAAGGCATTTTGCCCAATATTCCGGGCTTAGACTTCAATAATATGGGCTAAGTAATGAGATGATAATACAATGTGCTGGTGTACTGATTTAGTACATTGATTATTTATCTTTGGTGAGACCCGGTCAGTTTTTTAATAAATTTAATGATTTACTTTAATCATTGTTAAAAAAGAACCGAATTTTTCTAATTTTAAACGTCCAAAATTTAGCTTTTCAATAGTCAGGAGTGGCAATAGAGATATAAGAATGTTTTGAAATTAAGTGTTTTTTTAGAATTGGTTTGGACAAATCTTATAAGGTTGTTAAAACCTTATAAGATTTAAACGACTTAAATACGCTTAACATCAAAAGCCATACTACTCAAGTTTCACGCCTAAATCATAAGCCATACTTCATCAATCATAAACCCAAACCAAAAATGCGCATTGCCTTAATCGGGTACGGAAAAATGGGCAAAATCATTGAACAAATTGCCCTCCAACGTGGACACCAAATCAGTGGACGCATCAACATTGACAATCAAGACGATTTATGGTTACTCAACCGCCAAAACACCGATGTTGCCATTGAGTTTACCCAGCCCGAGTCAGTCATCGAGAATTTGAAATATTGTATCAACCAACAAATTCCGGTCGTTTGTGGTACTACCGGCTGGCTAAATCATAAGCCTGAGATAGAACAATTGTGCGTAGCCAAGCCCTCCGCTTTTTTTTATGCCTCCAATTTTAGCATTGGGGTCAATTTGTTTTTTCAATTAAATCAGCATTTGGCGCGACTAATGGCGACGTATCCGCAATACGAAGTCAAGATGGAAGAAATCCACCATACCGAAAAAAAAGATGCCCCAAGTGGCACTGCCATTACTTTGGCAGAAGGAATTTTGGCTCAACTACCCCACAAAAAACAATGGGTCAATCAAGCTACCGAAAACTCTACGGAGTTGAGCATTATCTCCAAGCGCGAACCCCACGTACCCGGAACCCACACCGTAGTTTACCAATCGTCTATTGATGAAATCGAAATCAAACACACCGCCCACTCGCGCGAAGGCTTTGCGCTAGGCGCAGTATTGGCGGCAGAATTTGTAGCCGATAAAGTAGGGGTATTTGGTATGGAAGATTTGTTGAAAAACTGATGGACTGATGGACTGATGGACTGATTTACACCATATCGCCATTTTCACCATTCTTTTCCAATTTTCGTTTAATAAAAAATAACCAAAAAAATCTCATAAAAATGGAGTCAAAACGCGAAAAAGCTAACGAAATCATTCAAAATCACGTGTTATGGGCAAGTGGCGCAGGGGCAGTGCCTATACCGGTATTGGATATAGCCGCCGTAACCGCCGTACAAATGGATATGCTCAAGCAACTTTGCCGGTTGTACGAAATAGATTTCAATGAAAGCTCGGGCAAAAGCCTCATCTCGGCGGTTGCGGGCAGTACTTTGGCAAGAATCGGGGCTAGTTTTGTCAAGTCCATTCCGGGAATTGGGTCTTTGCTGGGCGGGGTATCTATGTCTATTTTATCAAGTGCCTCGACGTATGGAATGGGACAAGTATTTGTATCTCAATTTGAAGCCGGTTATGGCTTGTTTAATTTTGATACCAATCGTGCCAAAAAAGAATACGAAGAACAATACGAAAAAGGCAAAGAATATGCTTCCAATTTGCAAAAGAAAGACGAAAAACCCGACAAAGGCGAAATATTTAAAAAATTGGACGAGCTATTGAATTTGAAAAAAAGCGGTATTCTTACCGAAGATGAATTTAACAGAAAAAAAGAAGATTTATTGAAAAAACTATAATACAACTGCTTGATAATCAAGGATTTGCGTATTTTTGATAAATAATTTTTTTGTTCAGAAGTGAGTGGTAAGAATTAAAGACAAACAAACTTTTCTTAATTTTTACCTCTCCCTTTTGATTGAAAAATAAATACAAGGTTTATTATACAATACTTTGGATAGTTTTTATAAGTAATTGATTATCAGCTAGTTATGTCATTTTAGATATTTCTTATAACTAACTGATTGTCAAGCACTTAACAAAAAACTCGGAACAGAACCTCCGCCTCTGGCGGAGCAGGGGGCTTAGAAACCAGAAACTGTCCGAACTATTGATTATAAATACCTGATAATCCGCCCAAGGCTGACACGGTCAATTAGTTATAAATTATCATCATCAACCCCTCAGTCCTTCAGTCCTTCAGTCCCTCAATTTTTCATACACGATAAACTCTTGATAATCTTCGCCGCTAAGTTTCGACTTTAGCGTTTGATAGCTTGGCAAAAAACCCAGTTTAGTCAAAAAATTTTTAGAGGGCAGGTTATGCGACATCACCCAAGCCTCGAGGCGTGTAAGGTGGATATTTTGATACAAAAAATCAAGAATGATCGACAAGGCTTCGGTCATAAAGCCTTGTTGTTGATAAATGGGCAATAAATTGAAGCCAATTTCTGCCTGATTTGTGTCAAGGTTCAAATTATATAATACACAATTGCCCAGCAACTGTTGATTGGCTTTGGCGTAGATGCCCCAACGAACCTTCTTGTGTTGCTGAAACTCTTGCGCAAATTGCCGAATTTTTTGCCGTGCTTGTTGAGCCGTCTCAATTTTTGCCCAAGCATTGTATTGCCGCAAGACTTCATTTTGATAAAAAAACAAAATTGCCTGCCAATCTTGTTGCGTGATTTCGTGCAAAAGTAATCTTGGCGTAGCCAGTCGTGGAAATGAGCCAAAAAGTAAGTCTATTTCCATAAAAGCGGTTATTAATCTCGGGTAGCAAGGTTTAGCCCATTTCGCATTGCTTCGGCTCATACAAAGCCGAAGCGATTACTTTTTGGTTCAAAAGCTATATCATTGCTCAAGTGATGCGATACTTTTTTATAAAATCAAACTAGCAAACCAGTCATTTTAACTCAATCAATTTGAAACCTTGTCCGTGAACATTGATAATTTGGAGATTTTCGTCGGCTTTCAAAAACTTCCGCAACTTGGTGATATACACGTCCATACTGCGAGAGTTGAAATAGCTATCATCGCCCCATATTTTTTTGAGCGTTTGAGAACGGTCAAGCACCTGATTTTTTTGCAAACAGAGCATTTTGAGCAATTCGGCTTCTTTGGAGGTGAGTTTTTGCTCTTGGGTGTCCAAAATCAGTTTTTGGGTATGATAATCAAAGGTAAATTTACCGATTTGCAGGGGTTCGTTGGCGGTGGTTTCGGTTTCGTGGCGAGTAGTACGGCGCAAGATGGCTTGCATTCTCAGCAAAAGCTCCTCCATTCTAAAAGGCTTGGTCATATAATCATCTGCCCCGATTTGCAAGCCGTGAATGGTATCCTCTTTCAATGATTTGGCAGTCAAAAACAAAATCGGAGTTTGTTTGTCTTTGGCACGCACTTTTTCTGCCAAGCCAAAGCCATCGAGTTTGGGGAGCATTACATCAAAAATACAAAAGTCGAAGTAAAATTTATCAAAAGTGCGCCAGCCCTCTTCGCCGTCTCGGCAAAGCGTGGTCTCAAATCCCTTAATATCAAGATATTCTTTGAGCAATTGCCCCAAGTTGGGGTCGTCTTCTACTAACAAAATTTTGGTTTTTTGCATTGTTTTATATGGTTTATTATCTGATGGATTGAATTAAAAAAAAATATCAATCGCCGGTCAATTATTTGTATATTTCACTTGGGCAAAGTTTGAAACTTTGTCGAAGTGCAAAGCAATTGATTTTGTGTATTGTATCGTTTACAATTTTATTAAATTTTGCGAATATGTGCAAACTACTGCCCAATCAAACTTTGGCAGAGATGATTTGGATAACAAAAAAGGTTGAAAAATCAGGAGCAAACCCAGTCTTTCAACCTTGTATTGGCAATTTCGAGAATCAATAATTTACCTATAAACAATTGATTTTCAGATGTTTACCATTTAATTATCAAACACTCGAATCCAAAATTTGTATCAATTGCGATGAATGTTTATTCGTTTTCATTTTTTTTGTCCAAGTCTTCGCCCCGTTTGCGCGGTTTGATATTCAAAATATCATCAAGTTGTTTGCCCAATTCATCGGATTCGTTTTCCAATTGCTTGCGAATTACTCTTTGGGCGATGCGCAATCCTTCGTTGATGTCATAAAATAATTTGGTTTCGACGGCAATATTTTGCTTGCGATTTACTTTATCATCAATATTGCGATAGATTTTGTAGGCAGTTTTTACGCCGGTAAGTTCGGCTTGAATCAGGGTTTTGCTATTCGAGATAGTTTTGTCGAGCGTATTGGCAGTTTGTTGGTCAATTTGGTCATTGGCGCGTTTGGTTTCAATCAACTCCGACACTTTGGCACCAATCGCTCCGGCAAGTTCGTTGCGGGCGGCGGTCATTGCGGCTTGGTCGGCGGCGGCTTTGGTACCACCTACGGCTGACCCGGTCGCCATAATGTACTTAGGATTGCCATCATCATCGGTTGCCAATTCATATTCCCAAGCTTTTTCAAATGTTTTTTCCATCGGGATAGAGCCGGGCGGCACGTCCCAACCTTCTTTGCGGCGGCGTTTGGCTTCTTGTTGGGCTTTTTTGATGGCTTTGAGGTCTTTGTTGCGGAGGTCTTTTTGGGCTTCGGCTGAGTCGAAGGCAAAAGACAATATCACGAGGGCAATTACCAGTCTGATTAATTTTTTCATAGAGTTACATTATTTAAGTATTGATACGCTTTATACAAATCTAACGCTAAAGTCAATTGATAGTTGAAAGATTTAATAGATTAACTTGCCATTAACGAGATTTGTTAAAAAATCTAAAAATATTCTCCTATTTTTTGCGTTTATCTAGGATTTGGCGATTATTATATATGTTAAATATCTGATAATCAATTATTTACAAAAAAGCAATAAATTCTCTTGTCGTACATCAAAGCCTTCATATTATTTTTTTCAAAGCAAACTTCTACACCTTTGTTAATTTTTCGTAAAACCTGTACTTTTTACCCCTTCAATCCGTTTTTACGATAAATTCAAGTTAGTTTTGTATTTTAATATTAATACTTTCAAATATGAAGTTTAAAAATATCTTCCTTCTGCCTTTTACTTTCCTTGCTTGCAATGTATGGGCGCAAATTGAGTTTCAACAAGGCTCTTGGGCTGATATACAAGCCAAAGCCAAAGCCGAAAACAAATATATTTTTGTCGATGCCTACACTACTTGGTGCGCCCCTTGCAAATGGATGGCGCAAAATGTATTTACCGACAAAGGTGTGGGTGAGTTTTATAATAAAAACTATGTAAATTTTAAATTGGATATGGAAAAAGGCGAAGGACTCACCTTTGCCAAAACCTATCAGGTCAATGCTTATCCTACCCTGTTGTATTTCAATGCAATGGGTGAGGTCGTAAACAAACGAGTGGGGGGCGCACCTGCCGAGCAGTTTTTGGAAATAGGTAAAAACACGCTCAATCCTGAAAAACAAATTAGCTCACTACGCCAAAGATACAACAAAGGCGAGCGTGGGCAAGAATTCTTGCGCAAATACTTGCAAGCCCTCCAAGAAGCCGGCGAAGAAGCCGAATATGCCAAAGTAACCGCCGAATATGTTAAATTGATGGATAAAAAAGACTGGATACTCCCCGAAAATTGGGAAATCATCAATGCTACTGCCGACAATAATTCGGAGATTTATCAATACATACTAAGCAATCGGGCAGTATTTGAAGAAAAACTAGGCAAGTTGGAAGTAAACAACTACATTATCCGAGCCTTTAGCAATGAAGTAAATCAAGTCGTAAATGCCCAAGACGAAGCCAAATTGCAGGCTTTGTCCAGCAAATTGCGAGGAGTAATGACCGACAATGCCGACAATTTGGTAGCCCGTTTGGAGATGATTTTTTACACCAGCAGTGGCAACGCCGACAAAGCCTTGAATGCAATTGATAATTTTTTGATGAAGTATTCTAGCGATTGGAGTGAACTGAACTCAATTGCTTGGTCTTATTTTACCGAAATCGCGCAAGACGACCTCAAAGTATTGCAAAAAGTAGCGCAATGGGCAAAAAAATCGGTGAGTTTGAACAAAAACTTTGCCAATACGGATACCTACGCCAATATATTGTTTAAGCTCGGACAAAACAAAGAAGCTCTCAAATACGCCGAAGAATCGGTTAGTTTGGGCAAAGCTGCCGGTGATGATACTACCACCACCGAAGAATTGGTAAAGCAAATCAAAGCCACTTTGAAATAAAAGTAGTTGATTTATAAATGTGTAATTAATTGATAATCAATGATTTATATAAAAACGCTTCTGCACAATTTTTCAGGAGTGATTGTTGCACGGCGCACAGAACTAGAGTATTAAAGAAAGGTACATTGATTTTCTTTAAAATATAAGTCATTGATTATCAGTTGTTTAGCAAAAAGAATTTAAAATCCACCTATCTAGTGTACCGTTAATTTCGCCAATAAACCTACCTATTCTTTGTAGGTTTTTCAAACCTTCCATAGACTTCAATCGCTGATTATTTGCAAATTTATAGTACGATTTACGAGATATTGTTTAAATTAGCTCGATTATATTGCAATAGCTCGTGAAATTTCGCCGCCCACTGCCCCACCAGAGGCAGGTAAACAAGGCTAAGTAATTGATAATCAGGTATTTAGCTAATGAATTATAAATTTCCATAAACACTTGATAATCAATGAGTTATGAAATATCCACGAAGTATTGAAGCAATGAAATCACTACATAATCTCTCAAAAACACTACAAACTTTCATTTGTACCTCTTATTCCTTTTCAAATAATGATTAAAAAAAATATCTTTTAACTTTGACAGCAAATAAGTAAAAACACGACAAGTTTAACATAATTTATTGATAATCAGAGATTTATGAAGTATTGTATTCATTTATCAAATTAATTTTTATTTAGCATCAAAACAAAATTAGCTCAAAGCTTTGATAACTAGATTTATAATTACCCTGTGGCTGTTGGCGGTTGGTAATCTTTATGCCCAAGATACCATCTTGATTAATCAAATTCAACAAAAAATTGATTTAAAATCGCATTTGTATTTTTGGGAAGATAAATCGGCAAGTATTGGTTTTCCGGCTATTCAAAAACAAGTATTTCAGCCTTTTACGACCAATAGGCATAATGCCGGAATTACCGGTTCAAATTTTTGGATAAAATTTAATTTAAAAAATGCGCACGCTATCGCCGATGCTGAATATGTGTTTTCGCTTACCGACCCCAAACTTTATTTGGTAGAGTTGTATGCTATCAGCTCTACGGGTGAATTAATTTATCAAAAAACCGGCACGTCTGTACCTTCGCAGGCTCGCCAATACTTTAGCAATCAATCGGCTTTTTTGCTGCATCTCCACCCCCAAGAGCGCGTACAAGTGTATGTACGCTATAGTTCAAAAACCCCCATTCAAGCCCGATTTATATTGCTTACCGAGCCAATTTACACCCGCAATATGATTAAATCTTATATTTTGTTGGGTATTTTTTATGGAATGGTAGGCATTGTATTTTTTTATAATATTTTACTCTATTTTGCTTCGGGCTTGCGCGCTTGGCTATATCTGGCTCTTTACAATATTTGTGTGGCTTTGGTTACAGGGGCTTTAGATGGCTTTACGGCTTTATTTTTTCACTTTTTGATACAAATTACACAGGGCAACTACGAGGTGTTTATCATCAGTTTGGGGACGGGTTTTGGGCTTTCATTTACTAAGTCCTATCTAGAAATATTGGAAGTAGCCCCCCAACTCAATCGGGCTTACAAACTTATCTGGTATGTTTTGCTAGGTTTGTTTTTGTTAAATTTTGTCCTTCCGAGTTGGGCTTTGTTGGCGATTATTTGTTTTATTGTGGTTCAATCGCCGATTTATTTGTTAAGTTTGTATGCGGCTAGACTTGAAAAAACTCGAGAAGTCATTTTTTATGGATTAGGTTTAATTATTTTTTATGCCGGTTTGTGTATTAGTTTGTTGATGTTGTTTGGTATCATAAGGGTTGAATGGTACAATCAATACGCTTTGCATTTTGCTTTTTTGGGGCAGTTTTTGATTTTATCGATTGGAATGAGCGACAAAATCAATCAAATGCGCCTTCGTTTGCTTCGCCAAGAGCAAGAAAACCAACAAATTATTCAAGAAGAAAACCAAGAGCTGGAAGCCAAAGTCATTGAACGCACCAATGAACTGGCTTTGAAAGAAGCCAATTTATCGGCAGTGATTGAAAGTGCCAATGAGCAAATCTACTCCATAGATCGCAATTATAAAATCTTGTTTATCAACTCCGCCACTCGCCGAATCATCTACGAGACCTATCACGTAGAACCCAGAGTAGGAGACAACATTATAGATATACTACCCGAAGAAGTAAAATATCTGATGAAAACCCACTTGGAGAAGTCTATGCAAGGTGAGTTTTTTAGCTTTAGAGGGGGCTTTCGTTTTCGAGACAAAACCTATTTCCGAGATATGGCTTTCAATCCGATTCGCAACCCTCAAGGCGATATAAGTGGCGTAGCTGTATTTGTAAAAGATGTAACTGCCGAAGAAAAAATCCGCCGTGAGTTACAATATAATGAGGAGTTGCTAAACAATGTATTTGAGGAGTCGCCCGATGCTTTGTTTTTGGTAGATTTGGCTACCCAACAGATTTACCGGTGCAACAAAACCGCCGTCGAGATGTTTGGCTATACCCAAAAATCTGACCTTATTGGCAATTATGGGGTTCAATTGCACAAAAACCCGATTAGCAGTGATGATATTCTCAAAATTACCCAAGCCATCGAGAATCAAAGCTTTTGGGCAGGCGAATTTGAATATCTTACCCAACAAAAACAAGCTTTTTGGGGGGCGGTAAAAATTACTACTTTCAGGATTCGTAAAAAAACGTATCGTTTGGTCCGTATTTCGGATATTACTTTGCGCAAGCAAACCGAAAAGCAAATTATTGAGCAAGAAGCCACGTTACGCGCCATTTTTGAAAGCTATGAGGACTCTATCTGGATGGTCAATCAAGACTTAGAAATATTGGCTCTCAATCCCGAATTTGCCCGGGCTTTTGCCCAGTATGCCGGGCAAGAACCCCTCGTAGGCACCAAAATTCTTGATTATATCAGCGATAAAGAGGTATATCAAAATTGGAAAAATGTATATGAAGCTACTTTACAAGGGCATCCCCAACAGTTTGTCAGTGAATATGTGATTGATAACCATCGGCAATTTATAGAGAGTAAAACCTACCCGATTTATCATTTTGAGCATATCACAGGTGTTTCGGTTTTTGCCAAAAACATTACCAAAGAAAAACTATACGAAGAAGACCTCAAACAGCTCAATAGTCGCCTGCAAGGGGTATTGGAAAGCACCCAAGATATTGTTTTTGCCTTAGATACTGCCTACCATTATACCCTATTTAATCAAAATCATCACCGAGCTATGTTGAGCATTTATGGCAAAAACATTGAAATAGGGCATAGTATATTGGCTTATATGCAAATAAATGGTGATGACACCAAAGCCCAAGCCGATATTGACCGAGCTTTGCACGGTGAAATATTTACCACTGAACAAATCTACGGTGATGAAAATCTCCAACGCACTTGGTTTGAAGCCTCTTATTATCCGATCCGAGATGAAAAAACAATTATTGGGGTGGCAGTTTTTGTACGCGATATTACCGAGCGAAAACTTAGCGAACAATTGTTGCAGAAAAAAGAAGCCAACCTGCGCACTTTGATTGATAACAATGAACACTCGATATGGCTCATCAACCGCCAATACGAACTCATTGATTTTAATACCATTTTCAAAGATTATTGTGTATCTTACTATGGGCAGACTCCCTATATGGGTATGAATATTATGAGTATGGCACCCATAGCCGACCAAAAGTTTTGGAAACAACGCTATGATATGGCTCTCTTGGGTAAGCCCTGCTCTTTTGTAGAAGAATACCCCTATCAAGGGCAATTATTGACTTTTAGCCTCAAAATGTTTCCTATTCGGGAAAAAGAGGAAGTGGTCGGGGTGTCGATTTTTTCGCGCAATATTACCAAGCGAGTCATTTCAGAACGCCAACTCCGCGAGAGCCAACTCTTGCTGACTTCCATCAACCAACACGTCAAAGAGGGACTTTATCGGAGCAACCCTGAAGGCAAATTGATATATGCCAATCGCGCATTTTTGGATATGTTTGGGTATGATGCCGATGATTTTAAAAACTTATCAACCGAAGAGCTGTACGCCAGCCCGATTGAGCGTAGTGTTTTGCTCAAAATTTTAGATGTAAAAGGCTATTACAACAATGAAGAAGTACTTTTTAAACGCAAAAACGGCGAAAAATTTTGGGGCTTAATCAGTACTACTCGCAATATGCTCGATACCGGCGAGGTATATTATGACGGAGCAATCCGAGACATTACCGAGGTCAAAAAAGCCGAGCAAAAACTCAAACAACAAAACCAAACCCTCAAAAAATTGAATACCGAACTCGATAAGTTTGTTTATAGTGCTTCACACGACTTGCGCGCGCCTTTGAGTTCTATTTTGGGTTTGATTGATATAGCCCAACTCGCTACCAGCGATGAAGAACGCGCCAAATACTACCAATTGATGACCAAAAGTATCAAACGATTAGATGAGTTTATTCAACAAATTATCCATTACTCGCGTAACTCTCGCCAATCGGTCAAACGCGAAAGCATTGATTTTGAGGAGCTTATCAGTATTTCGTTTGAAAACCTACGTTATATGCCCAATAGCGAAAACATCGAGAAATCTTTGCAACTTGACCTGAAATCGACATTTTATTCAGATAGTTTTCGTTTGGGGGTTATTTTTAACAACATTATTTCTAATGCTATCCGCTATGCCAATCCTTATCAAAATAAACTCCAAGTAGCCATAAGTATTGCGGTTGACGAGCAAAGCTGCCAAATTGAGATTAGTGATAATGGTTTGGGCATTGATGAGCAGTATTTGCCTCATATTTTCAAGATGTTTTACAAAGCCAATGACAAAAACACCGGCTCAGGTTTGGGTTTGTATATTGTCAAAGAGTCGTTGGAGGCTTTGCACGGCAAAATAAAAGTAAAATCCAAATTGGGTGAGGGTACAAGTTTTAGCTTCGAGATTCCCAATTTGTTGAATGAATCCAAACCTAGCCCCGAAGAAGTGAATTAGGAATGAATCTTTGGACTTTTTTCAAGCAAATTGTAACACAGACTGTCTCGCCTGTTTGCGTAAACAAGTTTAATCTTAGACTAAAGCTAGAATTTCCTGAAGGTGAATAAAATCAGCAATTCCCACTGTAGAAATTTTAAACGAATGTTTGATTTTTCAGAATGTTTACAAACAGGTTTTCTGTAACTAATTGATAATGAGGTTATTATAAATACACTTTTTTTACAACTTTCTTTTTTCTTGATAAAAAAGAAACAACGAAACCAAGCAACCCTACACTATCCTGAATTTTTGAACCGAAAG
>JALONJ010000696.1 GCA_025455045.1 Microscillaceae bacterium
ATCGAAACGTATGAAGAGACTATTCAATATGCCCAAATTTTATTTGGGCAAAATATCAAAGAGTTCCTTAATACAACTAGAAGTTAACATTACTGGCCCCGGAGGGGGAAGATTCAGGAAGCCCCTCCCTGAAAGCGGAGGGGTTGGGAGTGGGGTTGTATTCAGAACTTAACAGCCCTCTCCTTCGGAGAGGGGGATAGGTAGTAAATTTGAAATGCGCCCAACCTGCACTCAAATTTTCCTGAATTTTGGGGCGAAAAGCCGAAAATCCATTGAGTCGCTTGCTTCATAATGAATTTTTACGGTTTTTCACTGCAAAATTCTAGGATTTAGTTTAGGGCGATTGAATGAAAATACATCTAAATTATTGATTGTCAATGGTTTATAAACTAATATTGGTTCTTCACCACTTTTCAGGAATGAAAAAAAATTTCTTTGTCATTCTGAGCAAAGCGAAGAATCTAAAGCGTTGATTATCAAGAGTTTCAGATTCTTCGCTTCGCTCAGAATGACAAAGCGAGAAAAAGTGGTGAAGAACCCTAATATTGGTTCTTCATCATTTTTACGAAAAATTGTAACGTAGGCTAGACAACCTGCGTTACAATTTTCCGGAAAAGGTCTGAAAAACCAAAAAATACTTCTAAAATATATCATTTTGAATTTATGGCGCAAAGAAATTACCTTTTGTTCTTGATTCTCATTTTTTTTAGCCTGTTTGTCCAAAAGGCTTGGGCGCAAGCCCATTCGGATAGCATTTTGATCGTAATTGATGCCGGACACGGCGGCAACGACCCGGGCAAACCCCACAGCGACCTCAACCTCCACCACGAAAAAACCCTCAATTTGGAAATAGCGCGCAAAACCGGCGAACAAATCCTCAAAAACATTGATAAGGCAAAAGTGCTTTATACCCGCACTACCGACAAATATGTGAGCCTGGCCGATAGGGTAGATTTTGCCAATGCCCAAAAAGCTGATTTGTTGCTGAGTATTCATTGCAACTCGAGTCCGAGTGCCGCCGTTTCGGGGGCGGAGGTGCATATTCACTCGCCCAAGCTGACCGCCAGCTACAAATTTGCCAATTTGATAGGCTCGGAACTCCAAAAAACTACCGGCAGGCGATTTCGGGGAGTGGTAGATGCCAAACAACGCAATCGTAACCTATATATGACGCAATATGGCGATATGCCCAGTGTGCTGGTGGAAGTGGGCTATATGACCAACCCCACCGAAGAAAAATATTTGAACTCGGACGAAGGGCAGACCCAAATAGCCCAAGCTCTGAGCCAAGCCTGCCAAAAATACATTGACTTGCACTTGCCCAAAGACGAAAAAAAGGTTCAGCCCATTGTATATCGGGTGCAAATAATGGCTACTGCCGACTTGGTGTCTTTGGAAGCCAAGATATTTGAAAAGTTGGAAGAAAAAGTAGATGTTTTTGAAACTTCAAGCAATGAAAAATACCGCTACAAATACCTCATTGGGCGCGAATACGAGCCGCAACGCGCCGAAGCCCTCGCCAAAAAAGTAGAAAAACTGGGTTTCAAAGGGGCTTTTGTGGTGCAGATAGAGTAGGGATTGAAGGGCTGAAGGGGTTTCTTTATAATCAAAGAAGTTATAATTATCGATAGTTCGGACAGTTTCTAAGCTCCCTGCCCCCGGAGGGGGTTTAGTTCCGAGTTATTTGCTAAGTATCTGATAATCAGCTAGTTATATAAAATATTTAAAATAGCATAACTAGCTGATAATCAAGCACTTATAAAAAATGTCCGGTTCTTCACCACTTTTCAGGAATTGCCGAAGGCAATTCCATTGAATTCTGAAAAGCTCTCGCTTTTCAGTGATTCTGAACGAAGTGAAGAATCTAAAGTATCAAGAGTTTCAGATTCTTCGCTTCGCTCAGAATCACTGAAATTGATAAATTTCAGAAAAAAGATTCTCATTCCTGAAAAGTGGTGAAGAACCAAATGTCCGAAGTATTGAATTATTAAACTTCTCTTGAATGTTGCTTATACAATCGCCACCAATTTTGCGCAATTAAATCAAGAATTTCCTCTCGTTTTGCGCCTTTTATTTTATGCCCTTTTCGCAATAATCTGCCAATTTGATTACACTCTTTTAAATCAAAAAATAAATTAAAAACTGCACAAGTTACTCTCAAATAGCGAACTTCACCATCAAGGGTATGGCACTCAAAAACACTAGCTTCGCCAAAAGTACTATTTTTGGGGAAAATATGCTCAACTTCATCAAATCGGGGCAATTGTTCGTATTCAAGTCTAGTCATTTTTTGCTTATTTATTAAGCAAAAATAATATTTTTTTAGCAAAATAATCAAAAACAATCACTTTAAAAATCACTTAATTATAACTACTTGATTATCAATGAGTTATGGGAGCTTGTTTTCTTGCTTGCATCACCTCTTTAATTGTATTTAATACGTTTTCTATCGTTTCTAGCACTTCATTATTTTCAAACCTTAAAACCCTAATTCCTTGGCTGTTAAGGTATTCATCACGGTTTTTGTCATACGATTTACCTTCTTCGGTAAAATGCGGCGCACCGTCCAACTCAACCGCCAGCTTTACAGCCGTACAGTAAAAATCCAAAATATAATTTCCCACACTAAACTGACGGCGAAATTTATACCCATCCAATTGCTTATTTTGCAAATATTTCCACAATTCACGCTCGGCGGGTGTTGGATTATTGCGTAATGCTTGTCGTTTTTCTTTGAGATATTTTAGATTGGCAACCTCCCCAGATAGCCATTCAAATTGGTTTTTTTCTTCCATAATTTGTTTACTTAGTGTTTTAATCTCCCCATCCCCCTTTTCAAAGGGGGAGATTTCTGTTTCCCCTCCTTTGGAGGAGGGGCTAGGGGTGGTTGTATTTGTATTTACAACCCCCGCACTATCCGC
>JALONJ010000394.1 GCA_025455045.1 Microscillaceae bacterium
CAAGCTATCGCTTGGTTCATTAATGCTCAGAATCACTGAAATTGATAAATTTCAGAAAAAAAATTCTCATTCCTGAAAAGTGGTGAAGAACCAAAAATTGAATTTTTCGCCCATTTTGAGGAAATTCTAGTTTTATTCTAAGCGTTTTATCAGGTTAATCCTGTCGGGTAGTATTTGGTGGTTTTTTAGAACACCGATGACGCGGATTGGGCGGATTTGCCCCGATAAATCCGTACCTATCTGTCTAATCCGCGTCATCGGTGTTCCATTTTTACTAGCCAGATGGCGTAGTTGGGTACGAAAATTTTAATGATGATTAGCCAAATTTTGCTGCTTGGATAGTAGTTTGATTACAAAACCTAAAAGCCCAGCATTTTGATAGCGGTAATTGCCGCTTCGTCACCTTTGTTGCCGTGTTTGCCACCCGCACGGTCGAGGGCTTGCTCGAGGGTATTGGGGGTGAGTACGCCAAAAATAACCGGCTTGTTGAATTTCAAATTGACCTCAGTAATGCCGGTGGCTACTGCCTGACAAATAAAATCAAAATGTCGAGTATCGCCTTGAATTACACAACCCAAGCATATCACGGCATCAATTTGCGGGTCTTGTGCCAACCACTGCGCCCCCAAGCTCAATTCAAAACTACCGGGGACGGTTTTGATAATGATGTTTTCGGGTTTTGCCCCTTCTTTGAGGAGCGTATTTTTAGCTCCCTCGAGTAGGGCAGAGGTTACTTCTTCATTCCACTCGGCAACCACAATGCCGAATACGCGGTTTTGAATATCGCTTATGTTTTTGGTGGTATATTCGCTAAGGTTTTTGAGTGAGCTTGCCATATTTTAATTTGTTGATTTATATGATTTTTTGATGGTGAGGGGCTTGATTTAAGGAATGAATAGTGAATAATGTAAAATGAATAATTTTGTAATTGGCTGAAAATCCACCAGAGGCGGACACGTCAATATGTTAGCAGAAAATATTATTTCATTATTTTTTTCTTGTTCCTAAGTAATTATTTTGTTAAAATGTTGGTTATCAATGCTTTATAAATATTTGAATTAAGAATTTGATTTTTTGAACCACTCGGTCAAAAAACCGATACCATAAGCCGAAAGCTGGACAAATACCGCCCCAATGCTTAATAAACTGACATAAAGATTTTTGGTTTTTGCCAAGGCATCAGAAAAAATCAGGGTAATATACAGAAGCAGAGCCAAAACTTGGGCTTCAAATAGATAAAAACCGACAAACGGCGTAAGCAAAAAAGCGACTAAAAAAAGTACAAACCCCGCCGGAAACAAATGCACCAGTTTTAGCTCATCGGGAAAAAACCGCCAGACATTGACCCTAGCTCGCCCAAAAAAATGCAATTGTTTGTAAAACTGCCGAAAATTTGCCCGCCTTTTATGATATACAAACGCCTCGGGAATCAGACCTACTTTGAAGCCCAACTTCTCGATACGAATGCTAAACTCGATGTCTTCGCCCATTCGGGTAATTTTATAGCCTTGAGTTTTTTCAAATACTGCCCGCGAAATGCCCATATTAAAACTGCGAGGGCGAAATTTTTCGGCAGATTTTTGATTGCCTCGAATGCCCCCCGTCGAGAATAGGGAAGTCATCGCATAACTAATCGCTTTTTGAATCGGGCTAAACGAGGCGTGCGCTTTGTCCGGTCCGCCAAAAGCATCCCAACGGCGGGTTTGGATAGCATCAAATACAATTTGTAAATAGTTGGCAGGTATGAGGCAATCCGAATCAAAAACCAAAAAATAATCGCCTTTTGCTTGCGCAAAACCAAAATTGCGCGCAAAGCCCTGCCCCGAATTTTGCTGATAAAAATATCGGATAACTAACTGATTAGCAAAGGTTTGGGCTATTGTATCGCACTTATTCATTGAGCCGTCTTCTACAATGATGACTTCAAAATCGGTATAGGTTTGCTGAGTCAAAGAATCCAGTAATTCTTGGACTTCATCGGGGCGGTTATAAACGGGAATAATCAGCGAAAAAAACATTTTGAAACAGTAAATGATTTATAAAACCTTGATTATCAATAAGTTATATATTTTAAAAAGATTAAGCCTTGCGAAATTAAAGTTTTTCTGGCGCAAAGCTATTAAAAAAGCCTGCCAAATTTGACAAGCTTATTCTTTGAGAACTTTATTAGGTGTGAGTAGATTAACGTGAATATTTTGAAATATTATTAAAAAAATACAAATTTTATTTATAAATTTAAAAGATTTATCTTAGAAATAAAAGTCAAATAATTTTTAATAAAATATTGATTGTCAGTTAATTAAAACTATTTTTTGAAAATAAATGATTGTCTGTACCGTAGGTCTGACAATTATTTACTTTCAAAAAATATAAAAATTATACAATTTTACTTTTAATAAAAAATACTTATTGCTCAAAAATAGTTTGTTTTTTAAATATAACTAATTGATTATCAATTGGTTATAAAAATATTCACGTTAAATTAAAGTAATTGAAATAATAGTATTGATGATGAATCGTCTAGTTTTTAATAATTTTTTGTTCAAAAACGCCAACTTTACTCCGCATCCGCAACAAAAAATAGCCTTGGTTTTGCCGGTCAAGTGTTTGCAACAAATGAGGGGCTAAATCGGACAAAGTTCCCGATTTTTCGGTCAATAAACTGCCTTGCGGGCTATACAACGACAAGAATACGATTTCGCCCGAGGTACTTTGCGGTAACTCAAGCCGAATAGTTGGGCTTTGCACATTGATAGGGTTGGGTGAGAGCAATACCTTGCCGTAGGTGTTGCCCGGTTCTACAAACTGGATTCGGCTGTAGGTAAAACCGCCGTCTGTATCCACTTGTCGCAGACGATAATAAGCGGCTTCGCTCGTGGACAAGCTAAAGTGATAGTTTTTCAATTGGCTTGAATTGCCACTGCCATCAACAAAACCGATTTTTTTAAAACCGACACCGTCTTGACTCTGTTCCACTTCAAAGCCGTGATTATTGATTTCGGAAAGGGTTTGCCAGCGTAGTATAACCGTCTGATTATCAAACCTTTGGGCAGTAAAACCCAACAAAGTAACCGGCAAAGGCGACGAACCGCTACTACTAGGCAAAAACTCACTAAAACTCGTTTGTTCGGGGCTAAGGGCATATTTGATGATTTTGGTGGTATTGCTGGCTTCGATGGCTGTGCCAATTTCGCTCCCCCAGTTGCTTGCGCCCGAGTTGGTGTTGCGTTTGTACAATTTGAGATTCCCAATGCCGGGCTGCCCGGTTTCTTCATTGGGCGCAATGCGATTGGTAGCCGGAATAGTAAAAAGGGCTTGGTCATAACTGAAAGTTTGACTGCCAAACTGCCGAATCAGCCAATAATTGGAAGTAAAACTAACTCCACTAGGAACATTGAGCGGATTTTCTTGGAGCTGATAAGCCACAAACTCATCGCCAGATGCCGGAGTGGTCATACCCGTAATGCGCACCGTAAGATTGCCAAAAGTTATATCACTGGTAGTAGGATGCACTACTTGGCTGATAGTTTGCCGAACCGAAGTGCCTCGCGCCACCGAAACCGTAGAAGGAATCCTTGTAGCTTGAAAGAGCAAAGTACCATTGTTGCCATTTACAGCGTCTATTACCTGTCCCGCCGATTCATTGAATTGATAGTAGGCTAACAGTCCGCTTGTACTAGCCGGTAGTGCCAAGTGCATATTTTCGCGGATTTGGGCTTGCGTGCGCACAGTATTCCAAACTCGAGTTTCATCTTGGTTGCCGGTCAAAGAAGCCCCCAAAAATACCGATTCGGTGTTTTGGATAGTTGCCGATAGATTATTACTCAATGTAGTAGTAGCTTGTTGTACCCCATCCACATAGATAATCACCCCCGAAGCATTGCTACTGCCATCATAAGTTGCGGCTACGTGATGCCAATTATTGTCGGCAAAAGTTGCATTGGTGCGGACATTAATCAGATTGGGGGTAATTGGATTAGCATTATTAATCAAGCTAAAGAAGATATTTCCGGTGTTCATTCCTAGTCCGTAGCCTCTGGCGGGTAAGGTTTGTTGCACTTTGGTCAAAAAACTATTGGTATTGCTGGTGGTTTTGAACCAAGTCTCGATGGTAAATGCGGTGGTGCGTTCAAAATTGAAAGCTCCGACATTGCCGACATCTACTTTATCGTCGGTGCCATCGCCGACAAACATATTGCCGCGCCCGCCGGTTTGGGCGTAAGTGGGAGTTGGGCAAGCTATAAAGCCCAAACATAAGCAGATTAGGCAGTATTTCAAGAATTGTGAGGTAATCATTGTCGCAAATTTTGGGGTTAGAATGTGGATTGGAATTGATTTTTTGACAAATAACAAAAAAATAATGATATTTAAAAATGATATTTATCAAATTTGTAACATAAAAAAAACCGAGAATTTTCTCGGTTTTTTAAGCTATTTAATTAATTTGTAACTGCCTGATTATCAATGTATTACAAAAAATAACTTGCGCTTTGCGCAATTATTCTTCTTCGTCTAACATTTCAAATGAGTACATTCGGTCGTCGAGTTCTAGGGTATCGGCATTGAATTCTTTGACAAATTTTTCAATTATTTGGTCATTGATTTCTTTGACATTGAGCGAAACTTCCATTTCCAGCTCATCATCATTGTCGGTATCAAACAAATCGACCTTTTCTTGCACTTTTACCAATCCTTGGTCATAAATGTCATCCATCAAATCATCAAATTCATCTTGCTGGGCTTCGGTAAAATCCTCATAATATTTACCGGCTAAGTTGGGATGCAAAGTACTCATTTTTTCTTCGGCTTCTTCCATCACTGCCAAATGATAATCATATTCTAAGGTCATTATAAAAGCATTGAATATGACTTCTTTGCCATTATCTTTGCCCACAAAATAAAAATGAGCCATTTGTTTTTCTTCATCACGGTCTTCGTCGGGATTGTAAATAAAAGAACGCCCGGTTTTGCGCGCCTCTTCGCGGATTTTTTCAATTGTAATGTTCATACCAATTGGATTTTTTTAGTTTAGAATGATAATTTTAAGATAAAAATTGGTTTCACAAACTGATTGAGCGTGATTATATTTGATGTTTGATTAAATATAGAATTTTCGATTAAATATATGTTTTGTTTTAGAATCACGCAAATAAAATCGCTAATTTGCCTTCACAATAGTTTGGAGCTTATCGATTTTCGGATGTTTAAGTACCTTACTTGGTAAAATAAAATTTCAATAACTATTTGATAATCAATTACTTATATAAAATCAATCAATGGGATAATTACTTGATTATTGGGGGCATTGCAAATTTATGGTTTAAGACCTCGCTTCTGCGCTCTGCGCCAAGAGAGAGTCTAAGGAATAAATTTGAAATGCACCCGTAAGCATTTGTAAAACAGCCACTTACAACCGATACTGTTTGCAAAAAGTGCATAAAAATTCTACCTTTGTGCGACCAAATCTCAAATAATTGCCTAGGGCAAAGTTCAAAAAAATTCTCTAAAGTCGTAATTAGTTGATTGTAAAAATGCTAAAATACTGATTACCAATTGTTTATGAAAAATTAAAGAATCTTCAGCACTTTTCAGTAAAAATTGTAACGCGGGCTGTCCAGCCTGCGCGCGTAAATGAGTTGAGGCTTAGCATAAAGCTAGAACTTCCCCAAAATGAGTGAAGAATCCAGCAATTCCCACTGTAGAAATTTTAAACGAATGTTTGATTTTTTAGAATATTTAAAAATAGGCTTTCTGTAACTAATTGATAATGAGGTGATTATA
>JALONJ010000395.1 GCA_025455045.1 Microscillaceae bacterium
GTATTGTCCGAAAGTACCGCCGCCTACGACCAAAGCGAAAAAATGCGTTGTTATTTCACTTTGCCTAGTTTGCAACAATATGTAATGGTGCATAGCGAAAAAATAGACATCAATACCTACACGCGCACCCCCGAAAATGATTGGCTCTTGCACCTTGCTACCCAATCGGAAGATAAAGTAAAAATCGGTGATTGCGAAATTGCTATCCAAGATATTTATAATAAGGTGGGGTTTTAAATTATTGTAAAATATTGATTATCAATGATTTATGGTATTATAAAAACAAGTAATCAATCTTTGTTGTTGTCCCGACCCCTAATAATTTTATGGTATTTTACCTTTTTGGACTTTCGATACAAAATCTAAGCTAACTTCAAATAAATCGGCTATTTCCTCCAAATTTAGTTTATTTTGTTGTAAGGCTTTTTGTACACCTTTGACAGTTTTTTGATATTCGCCTTTTTGCAGTCCGAGTTGTTCGCCTTTTTGCAGTCCGAGTTGTTCGCCTTTTTGCAGTCCGAGTTGTTCGCCTTTTTCAAAGGCTTGTTCTCTGATTTCTTCAATGATAACTTCCTCGATACCCATATTTTTTCTTTGTTTTAAGATTTCTTGAATATTTAAGTCTAATTCTTTGAATGTTTCTTCTTTGTCAAATTTAACATAATAACGGATGAAATTCAAGATTTTGCGGATTTTTTCATCAGGATATTGGGCATCTCGTAGTGCTAGTACTAGCTCCTTTTTCCAAATCAATTGTTTAGAGTCACTCAGGGCTGATTTCTCTAGGGCTTTGCGGGCAGTAAGTAGTACTATACTAAAGGGATTATCTAATTTGTTCAATTGCGTCAAGGTCTTATCCAACAATTTGAAGGTATCAAACTCGTAGATAAGTTTGGTTTTTTGAAACTGATAAGCGTAGTAATTAGGATGATATTTGGGGTCATTGTCAGTAAATAAAGCCATTGCCAAAATATCTTTTTGCCAACGGTCGCGGATGCGGTAAAAATAATTAAACATTCGCTCAGGAAACTGTCGGTCTTTATAGCCTTGTACCTCAATATGTACCAGTATCCATTGCTCATTCCCAGATTTCAAAAAGACCTTTACCAATTTATCAGCGTAGCGTTTTTTGCCCAGAGGTGCGGGGAAGATTTCGTCTAGTTCCTTGTCCAAAAATTCAAAACTACGCGCAAAATCTACGGTTTGATTTGCCCAATCAGGATAAAAATATCGTAAAAAATCTTCAAAAAGATCCTCAATAATGCCCTTCCAAAGGCTATCTTGTTTGATGTCAAAGTTCATTTTGTTGTTTTAGGAAAAAGTAAAAGCCGTTTAATTTTGAGTAATTCCAAAACTCGACAAAATCGCCTGTGGTAAATGAGTCCTGAATTTCACTTTGAAATACAATTTTACAACGGGTGCATTTCAAATTTACTACCTATCACCCTCTCCTTCGGAGAGGGCAGGGTGAGGCAAAAGAAATGCGTAAATTTGAAATGCACCCTTTCAAATTTACTACCTATCACCCTCTCCTTCGGAGAGGGCAGGGTGAGGCAAAAGAAATGCGTAAATTTGAAATGCACCCTTTCACAACTGTCTGATTATCAAACAATTAAGATGTTTTATATTAATTTTCTTTATTATTTTTTTCAAAAAAAATATTTAATAACAATTTCTCCAAATTTTGTTTTACAAAAATTGCTTTACTTTGTTTGCCATTAAAACAAAACGGATATGATGAAGCAATTTTTACTTATTTTGATAATTTTCAGTAGTTTGTCCTTGAGCCAAGCCCAAATCAATCTGGATTATTACTTGCCCAAAACAGTGAGTTATAATCCCCAAATCCCCAAACCCAAAGATGTATTGGGCTTTGAAATCGGCGAGTGGCACTTGTCGCACGACCAATTGGTTATGTATATGAGGGCTTTGGTTGCCAACTCGCAAGGGCGAATGAAGCTCGAGACTTATGGCTATACTTACGAAAACCGCCCGCTACTTCTACTTACCATTACTTCACCCAAAAATCACGAAAAAATTGAGCAAATCCGCCAGCAACACCTCGATTTGAGCAATCCGCAAAAAGCCAACTCCTTGAATACCAATGAGATGCCTTTGGTGGTCTGGCTCGGTTATAGCGTACACGGCAATGAGCCAAGCGGAGCCAACTCTTCGGCTTTGGTTGCCTACCACTTGGCGGCGGCACAAGGCGCAGAGATGGACAAATTGCTGGAGAATACGGTTATTTTGCTCGACCCTAGTATCAATCCTGACGGAATGCAACGTTTTTCGTCTTGGGTCAATATGCACAAAAGCAAAACCTTGGTTACCGACCCGCAAAGCCGCGAGTTCAACGAAGTATCGCCGCGCGGGCGTACCAATCATTATTGGTTTGACCTCAACCGCGATTGGTTGCCTTTGCAATTGCCCGAAAGCAAGGGGCGAATCCAAAAATTTCACCATTGGAAACCCAATATCCTTACCGACCATCACGAAATGGGAACTAATGCTACTTTCTTCTTCCAGCCCGGTGTGCCTTCGCGTCAAAATCCCCTCACGCCGAGCAAAAACTTTGATTTGACGACCGAAATTGGCAAATTTCACGCCCAAGCTCTCGACAGTATTCAATCTTTGTATTATACCAAAGAGGGTTTTGATGATTTTTACTATGGCAAAGGGTCTAGTTACCCCGATGTGAATGGTGGCATCGGTATTTTGTTTGAACAAGCCAGCTCGCGCGGACACGCCCAAGAAAGCAGTAATGGCATTTTGAATTTTTCGTTTACCATCAAAAATCAATTCAATACTTCGCTTTCTACGTTGAAAGCCGGACTCAATTTGCGCAAAAAACTATTGGATTATCAACGCGAATTTTACACCTCAGTACCCGCCGAAAAAGGGGGCTATGTGTTTGGTAGTGAAGTAGATATGATGCGCAATTATCATTTGAATGAAATACTTTTGGCGCATCAAATTGAGGTACAACAGTTGAATCAAGATGTGAATTTGGATAACAAGAAATTCAAAAAAAATAAAAGCTTTTTTGTGCCTTTAAATCAGCCCCAACAACGCCTAATCAAAGCCATTTTTGAGACCCAGACCAAATTTCAAGACAGCTTGTTTTATGATATTTCTACTTGGACTATGCCCCTAGCCTTTGATTTGCCCTATACCAAAACTATCATCAACCCTGAGGCCAAGAAAATAGAAAAAAATGAATTGCCCGTGGGCAAAATCATTGGCAAAGAAACTCAAGTGGGTTATGCTTTTAAATGGGAAAATTATTATGCCCCCCGCGCTTTGTATCGCTTGTTGAATCGCAATGTACGCGCCAAAGTGGTAAGCCAAAAAGGAAGTTTTTTGGTTGATAATCAGGCAGTTGAGTTGAGTTATGGCGATATTATTATTCCTATTGGTATTCAAAATATCGGGGCAGACCGCCTCCAGGCAATGATGCAAGAAATAGCCGAAAAAGACGGTATTGATATCTACGCCATTCAAACCGGCTTTGCCGAAGCGGGTATTGATTTTGGGAGCAATGATATGCGGGCTTTGAGCAAACCTAGTGTACTGCTTATAGCAGGCGAGGGTGCAGATGTGAGCGAAATCGGGGAGGTGTGGCACTTACTTGACCAACGCTACGAAATAGCCGCCTCAATGATGGAAGCCGAGCGAATGGCAGGCGCAAATTTGCAACGCTATAATACAATTGTAATGGCAAGCGGTAATTATAACTTGAGTAGTGGGGCAAACGAAAATATCAAAAACTGGCTGCGGCAAGGCAATAACTTAATTTGCATCGGTTCGGCTAATAACTGGCTCAAAACCAGCCAGATAGCTCCCGAATTAAGCTTCAAAACTAAAGCCCGAGAAGATAGCACGCGACAGTGGGCGTATGGCGATAAAGAAAAATGGACCGGTGCGCAAGAACTCGCCGGAACTATCTTTGAAGCCCAAATTGACATCACGCACCCGCTTGGCTATGGCTACAAAAACCCCAAAATTGCGGTTTTTCGGAGCAATACAATTTTTGCGCAAAAAGGCAAAAATCCTTTCCAAACGCCCATTTATCACGCCAAAAACCCTTTGTTGAGTGGCTACGTTTCTAAACAAAATTTGAAACAATTGGAAGATTCGGCCTATGGATTGGTCAATTTTTATGGCAATGGGCGAGTGATTTCTTTGCTAGATGACCCCAACTTTCGGGCATTTTGGTATGGAACTAATAAAATATTTGCCAATGCGCTGTTTTTTGGACGTTTGATAATGCGATAAATGATAATGAATAGTGAATAATGAATAGTGAATAATAATTTGAGCCGTTGCTTGTGTCCTCACAAGCAACCTTTTGGAAATTCAAAAAGGCACAAATCATTGATTATCAATGATTTGCGCCTTTGTGTTTTGAAAATAAATCAACTTCTCGGTTAAATCTCTTTCAAAAGTTTTTCTTTTTTTTCTTTAAATTCTTCATCGGTGATAATGCCTTTGTCGCGCAAATCGCCCAAGACTTTCAATTTTTCAAATACATCCATACCGGCGTAGCCTTGGGCGGGGTTGGTTTTGGTTTCGGCTTGGCTAGGATTAGGTTTAGCTTCTTCGCCCTTAAAGCCCATAGCTTCCGAAGCCTTTTTTTGCAAGTCTTGGACATAGCTTTTACCTTTCTCGAAAGCCTCTTCATAAATTTTTTGAGCATTTTCGAAACTAAAGGTACTCACAAAGCCCCCCACCTCGAGGTATTTTTTGAACACTTGCCCCATTCCATAAGTCGAAGCCCCCGAAAGCACCACCATAGGCACGCCCCCAAGCAAAGAACCCACCACCGGAATCGCTTTGATAAAACTAGCTCCGATTTTGGCTAAGGTTGCGCCGGCAATCGAGCTAATCAAATTGCGCCCAAAAGCCTCATTATAATCAACTTGATACACCATACAAAGTTCACGAAACATATTGAGTTGAATGGCAGTAACCACCGCTACATCTAAAACCGGTAGCGGAATCGCGCCTGCTCCCATTGCCCATAAAACGTGGTTATCTATTACATCATCTGCCATCATTGCTTGCTTGCTCATAATTTTTTATTTTTAAGTTATTGGTATTACAAGGTACTTTGTAAAGATACGAAATAATTTGCAAAATGATACACTTTTGATTAAAAAAACAAACAGTGGATTTATGATTTCGGATTTTAAAAATCATTCCACCATTCCACCATTCCATCATAAAGATTCTCAAATCTCCAATTCATTTTGCTTCATTAATTCCTCGATTGGGGGGAGGTCGTGATACCAGTCGTGGTGTTTTGACCATTGATGGCAAGCTAGGCATTGGGTATCGCGCCACACGTAGCCACAGCGTGGGCATACGCCTTGAGTATCAAAGGTATTCCAAATACAACCGCATTTGCACATCCAACGGTCTTCGGCGCGAGGTTCCCATTCGCATTTGGGGCAGTAAATTTCCATAAAATTTAGAATTTGATTGTTTGTACTTTTTTGGTTTTATTTTCAGTCATTGGGTAATTATTTTGGGTCATTAGTCATTAAAATCTCCTAATGAACATATCACCAAATTAACCAATAAAATCATTGTGAAATAAATTTCTAAAAAATATAACTAATTGATAATCAAATACTTAGATGTTTTTTAAGGTTCTTCACTACTTTTCAGGAGTGAAAATCTTTTTTCTGAAATTTATCAATTTCAGTGATTCTGAGCGAAGCGAAGAATCTGAAACTCTTGATAATCAACGCTTTAGAT
>JALONJ010000396.1 GCA_025455045.1 Microscillaceae bacterium
GGTGCAGGCTTGATTTTTTGTTTCTTTTTTATCAAGAAAAAAGAAAGTTGTAAAAAAAGTGTATTTATAATCACCTCATTATCAATTAGTTACAGAAATCCTATTTTTAAATATTCTAAAAAATCAAACATTCGTTTAAAATTTCTACAGTGGGAATTGCTGTTAAATTTCAAGCCCTGCACCCCTCAAAGCCGGCGATTTAATTTTTGAGATTTGCACCTGAATTTTGTATTTCGAGTCAAAATTTAAACTAGGTCTTACCACATTGCGCATATACCAAGAAAAAATAAATATCAACAATAAAAATAACAAAATCCAGACTGCCCACAACAAAATTTGATTGTTTTGTCGGTCAAAATCTCGACGAGGATTGTCATTTGCGGAGTTGAGTGCTGATTTTTCGGCAGTATTATGGGTATTTGGCTCATTATCAGCCACTTGGCTGACCAGTTCGACAGGTGCATCAGCCACCAGCAATGAGCCATCGAGGACAACGGATTCGGTTTGAGTAGGCAGCAAAAAGTGTTCTTCCCAACTCAGGGTAGTTTGTCCGATTTTGATTATATCCCCACTTTTTAATAAAAAAGGGGCTTTGCCAATCGGAATTTGATTGACCAATGTGCCGTTGCTTGAGCCTAAGTCTTGAGCATATAGTTCGCCGGTTTCGGTTTGGGTGATTGCCAAGTGTTTTGCCGAAACTGTGGGGTCGGCAATGATGACCTGATTATCATTGGCGCGACCAAATCGAATAATTTTCATTCTATTCAAAAAATCAGACTGCTAAAATAAAGGTTTTTTTAAGTTTAAGTTTAATTTTAAAGAATTGTTTGGTGATTTTTAAGTTAAAAACCAAGATTGTTACATAAAACATTGACAATCAGTAGTTTACAAAAAACAAGCTCTTAAGATGAATTACTTAAAATCGACATTTCAATAGTTTGCGGAGTTATTATTTTTATAAAATCATTTTATCATTTAATATTTTGACAATTTTCTAGAAACAAAGCAGGGTCAATAAGTTAAACTACTTTCACAAAGTTTGTAATTCTAAAAATCTACAATTGACAAATCAATAAAATCTTATGTTTAAAACCATTGACATAGCTTTACAAGGAGGCGGCTCGCACGGGGCGTTTACTTGGGGGGTATTGGAGCGTTTGCTGGAAGCCAATAGTTTGGTGATTGAAGGGGTGTGTGGCACCAGTGCCGGAGCTATGAACGCCACTATTTTGGCGTATGGCTTGCATAAGGGCGGGCGGCGCGGCGCAATTGAGCTACTCGAAAAGTTTTGGCGCAAGGCTTCCGAATACCAAAAAAAGACTTTTTTGCAGCCAAGTTGGTTGGATAGAATGTTTGGCGGCGGGCGGCTCGACTTTTCGCCGGCTTATGTGTGGTTGGATTATTACACGATGGCTTTTTCGCCCTACCAATTCAACCCTGCCGACATCAACCCCTTGAAGGATTTGCTGGAGGAACTGGTTGATTTTGAAGAGCTTAGAAAAACCGAAGCCATCAAATTGTTTGTATGTGCTACCAATGTGCGTACCTCGAGAGCCAAAATTTTTCATACACGCGAAATGACCGCCGATGCGGTGATGGCTTCGGCTTGCTTGCCCCACTTGTTCAAAGCGGTGGAAATTGATGGCGAGGCTTATTGGGACGGCGGATTTATGGGCAACCCTCCCATTTTTCCTTTGATTGATGATACCGAAACCAAGGATATTTTATTGATTCAAATTAATCCTATCAAAGCCCCCAAAATACCCACTACCGCCGCCGAAATCCGCGACCGAATCAATGCCATCAGCTTTAATTCCAGCCTAATGCACGAAATGCGGCGCATTCGATTTGTCCAAAGAATGTTGGAATTAGGCTTAAATACGGGCAAACTCCGCGATTTGTACGTGCATTGTATCTATCCCGAAGCCGAAATGAACCACTTGGGGGTAAGCAGTAAAATCAATACCGATTGGGATTTCTTACAAAGCCTACGAAAATTGGGCAGACGCAAAGCCGACGAATGGCTCAAAACCCACTACGACCAAATCGGACACGCTTCAACCTGTGATTTGGGGGAGATGTTTTTGTGATTTTTTTGGGGCTGTATTCGGTATTTTGCTTAAGTAATGAATAGTGAATACTGTAGAGTGAATAGTGAATAATGTAAAATGAATAATTTTGTAATAATCTGGAAATCCACCAGAGGCGGACACGTCAATATATTATCAAAAAATGTGGATCTTCACCACTTTTCAGGAATTGCCTTTGGGAATTCCATTGAATTCTGAAAAGCTCTCGCTTTTCAGTGATTCTGAACATTACCAAGCAAAATGAAGAATCACTGAAATTGATAAATTTCAGAAAAAAGATTTTCACTCCTGAAAAGTGGTGAAGAACCAAAAATGTATTGTAAACCATTGATTATCAAGTAATTATAAAAGTAGCTTCGGCTTTAGCCGAAGAAGATAAAATAGCTATAAAGTATTGATTACCAATCAATAATACAACTTCGGCTAAAGCCGAAGCTACCCCTCAATCTCAAAATATTGGCAAATATACTTTATCTATCAATTCTTGGTATTCGGTCTGGGCATCACTCATAAACGTAATGCCCCCACCACTTTTAAAAAACAATTGCTGGTCGATTTGTTCAATAAATCGAATCATCACGCCCGAATCCAGATTTTCGCCATCAAAATAACCAAAAACCCCAGTGTAATAGCCTCGTTGGTAGGGCTGATTGCCCATTCGGAAATACTGCTCGGCGGTCAAAATTATTTCTACTGTTTTGCGCTTGGGCGCGCCACTGATAGACCCGGCAGGTAATAATTTGCCCATTATATCGCCCAATCGCGCCGGGTATTGCTCGCCCAATTCGCCCACTATTTTGGAGCTTACTTGCCACAAAGCCTTGTCGTGAGTTTGGACTTTGTCAAGGTATCTAAATCGCTCGACCCGCACGTTTTTGCTGATTTGGCTCAAATCATTGCGCAGCAAATCCACAATGGTATGATGCTCGGCTGATTCTTTGGGGTCGTTAAGAATCAAAGTTTCGGCATCGGGAATGGTGGCATCTATTGTCCCTTTCATTGGATAAGTAGCGATTTGCCCTTGCTGAATTTGTACAAATATTTCGGGCGAAAAACACACAAACTTATCTCTGAGCCATAATTTGTACTTGGCTTGACTGAGCAAAAATATTTCTGGCAAACTGCGGTTGGTTTGTACTTGAGTAGGGGCAGATAAATTGAGCAAATACGAATTGCCCCAAGCCAAGTTTTGTTGTACCCAAGCAAAGGCTTTTTGATAATCGGCAAAAATTGGTGCCTGTTTATTTAAAATTGTTTTTTTTGTAACTCCTTGATTATCAGTAAGTTGTGTATTTGGTAATAAATTATTTACTGCATTGCATTGAAATAAAATTTCCTCGGGATTGATTTCTTCTTTGCGTAAAATCAAGGGATTTTGTTGTAAAAAATCAATGATAAATAAAAATGGAATCCGTTTTTTACCGTATTCATTCATCAACTCAAGTGCATTACCAAGCGCGTCATTTGGCATAAATAATCAACCTTTTTTAATATTTGGGCGTATGAGTATCCAAAAACTTACGACTGGCATTATTCCAGTTGTCTCCGGCGGCTCGGCGTTTTTCATTGAGGCTTTTGCCTACGGTATTTGACTTGTTTACGGCCACATTCATCTCATTTACGGCTTTGTTGAAGGCATCTACATCGGCTTTGGTGCGTTCCGATTCTTTTTTGAGTTCAAAAGCTTTTTTGATTTTTTGAAAATTGGCTTCTTTGACATAAAAATCCAAAATGGCAGGCATTTGTGTTTTGGCTTCACTTTGATAAAAAGTAATGATTTGACGACAGGCATTGAGCAAGCTGGCATCGTTGTTAAATGACTTGATGGTTGCCAATTTTTTCAAATTTTCATCGGCATATTGGGCTAGGTTGTTTTTGCTTTGCTCCATTGCCAAAATATCTTTTTTAGCAATTGCTTCCAGCAAATACTTCTCTTGGTTACTGCATTTGAACATTATCAAAAACAACTCTCGATGATATTGATTGACTTTGCTAGTTGCAGCGAGTTTTTTACCCAACTCGTCTTCATTTTCAATCAATCTTACTTGGTGGCGAGCAGCAAAAGCCTCTAGTGCTTGTTCTACGCCATCGTTGGCTTGGTCAAGCTTGTCCGCAACCAAATCTTGGGCTTTGAAATACGCCTCCATCAAATCATAAGATTGCTCGCTTATCTCTTCCAAATTGATAATTTTGTCATAATCATCATTCAATACGTGATAGTATTTCTCGATATAAGCAGCAGTAGAATCGCGCAAAGCTTTGTCGTTTTGATAAGGGGGCATTGTAGCGATTTCTTTTTTGGCTTGCAAAGCCGAAGCCAAAAGCTCTTTGCGCCGATTCTCGACCTTTCTGGCACTTTTGTTATGCGCGACCGCGCTTGCGTAACTCATATAATTTTGGAGTATTTCGCGTTGTCGGGAACCCATAAAATCCAAATATTCACCGGCATTTTTAAACTGTTGGGCATAAGCCGAACCAGCCAATGCCACCAAAAATAAACTAACAATCAGGGTTTTCATATTAGATGTAGAATTATGCCCAAATACTCTTGAGCGAAGGGTTAAGTTAGAATTAGGAATTAAGAATAATATAATTTGTAATCAGTGCTTGAAGTACATTAGTTTGTACATATCTTATCTGGTTTTCAAAACCTTATCAGAGTTAATTAATTGATTATCAGTGAGTTACGTTTAGCGCAAAATATTATAAACTAAGTATGCTCAGGTACTTATTTCAATATACAACAAACTTCGGCAAAGTTTAAAACTTTGCCGAAGTTAAAGAAAAAGTAAAACAATTTGCCTGTGAGGACACAGGCAACGGCAAATTTTTGGTTGCCTGTGAGGACACAGGCAACGGCAAGAAAATTCAAATAATTTTTGTAAAAACATAAAAACCTGATAATCAAATAGTTGTAAAATAATTAAAGCATAAATACTTTGTCTTTTTGCTTGCAGACTATTCCCCAATCGCTAGACTTGCGTAAGGTTTTGAATGTTTAATCCTCATACAACACCAATTCGCTGGGCATTGCATTTTGAATTTTTGCTTGGAGGGCTTCACTGGCTCTGAGCAAAGGCAGGCGGACTTGATTGCCACAAATCCCCTGGTATTGCAATACTTGTTTGATACCCACCGGATTGCTTTCTTCGTACATTAAAGGGTTGATTTCCAGCAACTTATACAATGCTTGGTTAGCCTCAGCAAAACGATTTTGGAGGGCGGAATGGGTCATTTTTCGGAATATTTCGGGAAAAGCATTTGCCAACACCGATATAACCCCTTGCGCACCTATGGCAATCATTGAGTTGGTCAGGAGGTCATCACCCGAAAGCAGTAAAAAATCTTGAGGTTTGTGTTTGGCAATCTCCATACATTGCACCAAGTCGCCGGAGGCTTCTTTGGTGGCAATGATGTTGGGGTGTTCAGCCAAACGCAGGGTGGTTTCGGCTTTCATATTAGAGGCAGTACGCCCGGGTACATTGTAGAGAATAATGGGTACAGGTGAAGCATCGGCAATTGCCCTAAAATGCTCATAAATACCATTTTGTGAAGGTTTGTTGTAATAAGGACTCACCGACAACAAGGCATCAATGCCAGCAAAATCGGTTTTTTGAATCGTAGTCAATATTTCTTGGGTATGGTTGCCACCGATGCCATATACCACAGGAATTTGTGCCTGATTATGCTCAATAACAAACTGTAAGATTTGCTTTTTTTCATCTTTGCCCAAAGTAGCCGACTCGCCGGTCGTACCTTGTACTACCCAATAATCTACGCCCTTGCCTTCAGCGTAAGTATGTTTTAATAATTGGGTAAATCCTTGAAAATCAATCGAATAGTCTTCATTAAACGGGGTTACTAAGGCTACTCCCACCCCTCTAAAATCCATTTTTTTCATCTCGTTATAGTCGTTTTTTTTTCTTTGGGTTTTTGATTTTTTGCGCTTTTAGAATAGTTTCTTACTTCGGAGTCCTAGTTCTTAGTTCCTAGTTGAGTTGATTAAGATTTAGGGACGAATGTCAAGAGGAATAAATGTTAAATAACTAACATTTTTTTAAAATGTAATCACTTGGCAATCAAATATTTATATAATTCCCAATTCCTAATTTCTTCATAGTCAATGTTTAAACATTTTGATATAATGCAATATCTGCTGAAAAAGGTCGGCTTCGCCACCATCTTGAATCGAGTCTATCATCAAATCCAAATGCTCGGTATGCTCGGCAAAATACTTGGCTACTCGGCACTTGGCACGACTCGCTTGGAGGATTTGCCCCAAAAAAGGAAACGTATCCAAGCCTACATACATCAAATAATCAAACTCTGTTTGGATAAATTCATTGACGGCTTCGGATTTGATTTTGCCCAATTGCGAAACATCTTGTAAGCTAAAGCTCTGATAATCAAAATGATAACTGGCAAACATTGGCTTGTCTGAGTAACCCAAGATGGTGAGTTTTTTGCCATCGGATTTAAGATTACTCAAAAAATATTCTAAATAAATCGAGTTCCAATCGTTGGTATGATAAAACAAAATGCCGATTTTTTGCGCGTCTCGATAGCTCAAATTGGTACGAGTTACGACCGGCAAATGAGACTTGGTGTATTTGTCGCGGATATTGTTCAAAAAAACTTTTAATTGCTTCATACCAAAACTTTGCAACTTTATTTATACCAATTCATTGATTATCAATGGCTTGTAAATAAAATATTGATTTTTTAAGTTTTAAAACCACAAAGTTCAGGTGTTTTTTCGATAATTGAAAGCCACAGATTCATTTAATCCAAAGTAAGATCGTCGATAACTCAGGTAATTGCTTGATAATCAAGTAGTTATGAAAATTAATTTATTTAGTTTTTAAAATTTTGTTTTAAAAATTTCGCTGGCAATAAAGGCTTGTTTGAGGCTTTCTTTGTTTTGCAAGAGTTTGGTATAGGGATTTACTTTTTTGATGATATTTTTTTTGGTGGGCGTATCACTCACCATATATTTGTTTGCCTTGCTATCATCCAATTTATCTTGGCGTTTTTTGATTTTGTCTTGAAAGGCTTGTTCTTTGTCTTTGAGTATGGCTTCTTCGTCATAATCGACGGTTTCGTAGGGGGCATTGTCAAGCGCGTAAGGATTTGATTCATAAGACTTGGCAGTGGGATAAATCTCAAGACTTGGCGAAGTTTCAAGCGATTGGCTTTCGGTCTGATAACTCACAGTTGGACTGGGGGTTTGGGATTTTTGGGCATTTTGCGTCAATTTTTTGATAATATCCTCGAGCTTAATGTCCTCACTATCTGCTATTTGCGGTTGATTAGTCGGTTTTTTTGCCGATTTTTCATCTTTTTTCTTGTTACCTCCGGCAACGCTAAAAATCACATAAATAATCGCAATAATTACATAAAAAAGAACTTCCATAAGAATTAGGAATTAGGAATTATATTTTATAAATATTTGACTATGTCTCAAATCTCGCTGATAATCAATTCATTACAAGGCAAAAATATTTTTCAGCCTCAGTTTTATTCCCAATTTACGCACATTTATTAAAATAAGTCTTAGTTTGCTAAAAAAAATTACGGTAATTTTACAAAAAAAATGCCGGATAGTCTATTAAATATCTGATAATCAATATTTTACGATTTATAATTTTAACAATGCGCGAGTTCTCGAGACCAATTTTCAATAAATTTTTGCTTTATTTTGTCCTCCTTGTGGCGGGTGGATTTGTATATAACTATGCAACCCAACAGCCGCAAGACATTAGCCGAGTGGGGGTTTTGGCTCTGATTTTGGCTTTGGTGATATTATTTTTGGAGCGAAAATTTTTTATGCGTAAAAATTCATAAGTAAGTAATGAGTTAATTATAAGATGTGCTGATGTGCTGATGTGCTGATGTGCTGATGTGCTGATGTGCTGATGTGCTGATGTGCTGATGTGCTGATGTGCTGATGTGCTGATGTGCTGATGCTGATGTAATACATTGATTATCAATTAATTAATAAATTCAATTGTTTACTTTATTTTATTCTTGTTCCTAAGGAATCATATAACGTGAATATTTTTTTTGCGTATTTGAAAATCCGTCAAGGACGGATACGTCAATAGGTTACGTTATTTCAAATATTTTATATAAATACCTGATTATCAAGTATTTAGCAAAACAACTCGGCACTAGAAACCGTCCGAAGTATTGAAAATAAAGCAAACAATTAACAAATGTAACTTATTGATAATCAACAACTTGTATAATTCCTACTTCGTAATTATTAATTCCTAATTCAAAATCGTGTATTATTTTAATGAAAATTTATATTTCCTTGGTCTTAATTCTGCTAATTTTGGGGGCTTGCGACCGCTACAATCCGGTCAATGACCAAATATATGATTTACCCAAAGATAATTTTTCGGGGCAAGTCGCCGGTTTACAAGCCCTGCAAGATGCCGTAGAAAACTACCCGGAAAGTGCCGAAAATCATTACAAATTAGGGCTTTATTATCTCAAAAATCGCCAAGATACGCTGGCTCTGCAAAGCCTGAAGAAAACCTTGCAACTAGATAGCTCTCAAACCAAATATTATTTGGCTTTGGCACAAACTTATGACCATTTGCATCAATTGGAACCGGCAGTACAAGCCCTCAATAAAAGCCAAAACACCGAAGAAACCAATTACGAAGCCTTGGTTTTGGCGGGTAACTTGTATTTTCAAAAAAAAGAGTATGACAATGCTATCAAATATTTGAATAAAGCCCTCAAAATCACCAACTTAGATGCTCGAGTGTATTATTACAAAGCCAATGTCGAGATAGCGCGCTATGATAGTGCCAATGCCCTCAAAAACTTGGCGATGGCACTGCGCCGCAAGCCCAATTATTATGAAGTGTATCATAGCTATGCCGATTTGTTTATCAAATTTGAAATGTACAACACCGCCATTCGCTATGCCAATCAGGGGCTAAAAATCAATCCAAAATACGATTTGTTGTATTTGAGCAAAGCCGAAGCCTTTCGTTTGCAACGTTTTTTTGAAGATAGTGCCAGAGTCAATTATGAAAAAGCCTTACAAATCAATTCCAAACTAGATAAAGCCAGTTTTTATGCCGGAGTGTATGCCTACGAACGGGGCAAATACCAAACTGCGCAAAAAATGATGGAACTTACCCTGCAAAACAACCCCAAATTTGCCAAAGCCTATTATTATTTGGGAATGTGTCTGCGTTACTACGGCAAGAAAAAAGAAGCCTTGCAAGCCTTTGGCAATGCTATCAAATGGGATAGCAAAGACCTTTTAGCCGGAGAAATGTACTGGCAAGTCAAAACCGACATTTATAATGATGAGCTGCGCGCCCGCGAAGATTCTATCCAAAAAGCTTATTATAAAATGCTGGAAGAACAACGCAAAAAGGAACAAGAAATGCTCAAGAAATTGTATGAGCAGAAAAATTGAGGGTATAAATTAAGAATTAACGGTTCGGACAGTTTCTAGTTCCGAGTTATTTAGTAAGTACCTGATTATGAGCTTTACAAAAAATAATACTACTATACAAAATATGTATTCACGCAAAGACGCTAAGGCGCAAAGTACTGATAATCAATAAATTGTGCCTTAGTGTCTTAGTGGCGAATTAGTAGTAGTACAAAAAATATCTAAAATAGCATAACCTGTTGATTGTCAATTACTTACAAAAACTGTTCGAAGTATTGCAGCAATTCCCACTGTAAAATAATTGAACAAAAGTTTTATATTTTAACTTTTATATTTATAAAAATAGCAAAATACATAAATAATTGATAATCAATGCTTTAAATGTATTTCTCATTAAATTGCCCTTAGCGA
>JALONJ010000397.1 GCA_025455045.1 Microscillaceae bacterium
AAGGTAAATTCTTAAAATGAACAAGTAAAATTTGATACTGTATTTATTTGTACTTATACAAGCGTTTCCCAACTTTTTTTCTGTAGGGAGATTAGCCCCTTTCAGGGAGGGGTTTCCTGAATCTTCACCCTCTCAAGGGGAGAGGGGGTGAGGTCTAACGGCGAATAAAATTTGGCTCAAACATAGAACTTAACAGCCCCCTCCGGGGCAGGGGGCTTAGAAACCATCCGAACTATTGTTACAAATATGCTTGACAAAAGCTCGCTTGGCAACCGGCAAAAGAGTCTCGTTCATTGGGCAGTTTACCCGTGAGTAAATCAAATAAGTAGCCGGATGCGCCAGTTTTTGGTATTTTTTTATCAACTCAAGTTTGATGCTTTCCAAAGTTCGGCTCAAGGTTTTGACTATAGATTCTAAAAACAAAGTGTGCATACCGCGATATTTTTCGGAGGCATTCTCGAATATAGTAAGCTGATACTCAAAGACTTGCATCTCATTTTTGTTGTGTTCAATCAAAAACAAATAACCGGCTTCGGTATTGAGCGGAGTGATGCCTATGGGTTGGATTTCAAGATTTTTTTCAATGTATTCATAAATATCTTTACCCTCCTCGAGCATACCCTTCAATTGTGGAAGGGCAAAAAGGAGTATATCCTCAATTTCTTTCAAAATAGCGTCATCTTCGACAATTTTTTTGTACTCAAAATTGAGTTTTTCAAAATCGGCTTGTGAGATGGTTTGCGGAAAGTTGGCATAAATCAATTGCTTGTTGTTTTTTATATCCAGCAAGTTTTGATAATGAAATACCAAATCCGAAAGATAAGGATAAAGGCGAACCCGGTCAAAATTTTCTTTGACCGATTTGAGATATGCCAAAAGCATATATTGCTTATACTCGAAGTCAATGAGTCCGGTAGTAAGCCAGTCTTTTTCTAAGTTTTTCATTCTCGTTAGATTTTTTGACAAAATTTACAACAAGCTGGTTTTTTTCGCAATATTATTTGGAAAAAAAAGCTAAAATACTTGAAAAATTTGTATTATTTCTCAATAATCTACCAAAAAAGTTGAAAATAAGCAGTTTGCCAAATATTATCCGAGATTAGTATTTGATTTTATAACGCTACAACCCACCGCAAAATGTATATTGAAGGGGGTGCATTTCAAATTTACTACCTATCACCCTCTCCTTCGGAGAGGGCAGGGTGAGGCAATAGAAACGCGTAAATTTGAAATGCACCCTATTGAAGGATATTTTTTGCCTCAAATTTTTGCCCCAATGACCAAAATATCATCGGTTTGTTTGGAGTTTCCCACTTTTTTCCAGTCTTCAATCACTTGGTCAAGATAGGCTTTTTGTTCGGTAAGCGACTGATGATGAATGGCAAATAGCATTTCGCGGAAGCGTTTGGTCATAAATTTGCCCCGATTGGGTCCACCAAATTGGTCTTGGTAGCCGTCCGAAAACAAATAAAAGGTAGTATCAATTTTGCTAAAGCTCTCATTATCAAATAGTTGAATAATATGCTTGGTAAATATTCTTTCTTCCGTTTCTTGTTTGAGCGTATAACCGCCAATCCCAAATTTATTGCCTTTGATTTGTTGTAGTTCGCCTTTTTGAATGTAATACAAAGGGTTGTTGGCTCCGGCAAATTGCATCGTTTGGCTTGCCGAATCAATCACCACCAAAGTAATATCCATTCCGTCTTTGTTTTCGGTTTGTTGTTGATTGAGCATATTTTTTACGCCCAAATGCAATTCATTGAGTATCAAATCGGCTTCGTGAATCCCTTTGTCGTGAACGATTTGGTTGAGCAATGAATCGCCAATCATACTCATAAATGCCCCCGGCACGCCGTGTCCGGTACAATCGGCGGCGGCAATGATGAGCTTGTGGTGCGTGGGCGAAATCTCAATGCGGCTTGTCCAAAAGAAATCACCCGAAACAATGTCGCGGGGTTTCCAAAGAATAAAATGTTCTTGCAAATGTTGGGCGTGTTGCTCACTGCTTGCCAACATTGCTTTTTGAATCCGGCGGGCATACGTAATGCTGGCGGTAATGTCTTCGTTTTTCTCTTGAATTTCGGCAAAGGCGTGTTCCAACTTTTGCTTTTGCCCTATAATCTGGCTTTGTTGACTCAGAATTTGGGCATTTTGCGTCGAGAGTTTTTGATTAGTTTTTGTTTTTTCGCGGTAGCGTGTCCAAATAAATAGTCCCAAAATACCCAAAATACCCACTCCGGCAAGCAAGGCATAGCGAATAAACTGTTCGCGCTCTGCCCTTACACGATTATTGGCATTGATTTCTTTGATTTTGAGGTCTTTGATTTGCGCATCTTTGTTGCGCGCTTCGGCTTCTTGGTTGAGTACCTTGATTGCCAATTCTTGTTTGCTGAGATTTTGGGTCAGGTTGCGCACCGACTTGTCGGACACACTCAGGGCAAGCGATTTTTCTTGCAATTCCTGATTGCGAATCGACAGCTCCAACTCGGTCAATTTTTTCTTTTCTTCGGTCAATAGAGCTTCCAATTGGGCTTTTTCGGCAAGGCTTCGAAACTCGCGCTCTTTGGTTTGTTGCTCTTTTTCGTGAAAAGTACGGTACAAGTCAAAATAGTGGCGCGATTCGTTGGAATTGCCCGATTTTTCATAAGTTTCGGACAACATTCCGTAGCAGCTTCGCATTTGCTCGGCGTTGTTGAGTTCGCGGGCGTAGCCGAGGGCTTCGCTCAAATAAGTGGCAGACTGCTCGTAGCGTTTGAGATTGTTGGAGACCACCGAGAGATTAATCAAACACGAAATCATATTTTCTTTTTCGCCCGCTTTGCGCCGATATTGCAAGGTTTTGTTGAAATGCTCGATTGATTTTTCAAAATCTTTTACATCCGAATATATCAGTCCCAGGTTGTTGTTGAGCATCGAGATACCGTTTTCATTGCCAATATCCACATTCAAACGAATCGATTTTTCAAAATGATTGATGGCTTGGGCAAAATTTCGATTTTCCCATTCCAAAGTGCCGGCTTGGTTCAAAAAGCGTGAGGCTTCGCGTTTATCGCCTATGACTTCTTTCTCGCGGGCAAGGTTGAGGCATTGGGCTATGGTCAGGCTTTCCAAAGATACTTGTTGGGCATATAACCACGAACTGTATGATAAGAAGGTAAATACAATGAATAAAAGCCGAATGTGCCACATTTTGTTGCGTTTTTGTTTATAAACCAAATCAATTTGAATCCAAACACTTATTTGTTAAGTATTTGATAATCAATTGATTATACTTAAAATAAAATGAATGGATTTTGAAATTTGTAGATGTAGTTTATTGGAATCAACTTCGGCTGGTGTGCCAAGTTTGTTTGCCTACGCCGGCGTGGGTGTTGGTAGGCGAGCAAGCGAAAATTTAAAGATTATCTATAAACCATTCATTGAAGCATTGAATACTCAGATTATCAATGGTTTAGATGTAGATTTATTTAAAAAAATATTGCCAATTTAGTAGGCTTCCGGCAAGTTAAATTTAAAAATAGAGCCTTTGCCTTCTTGGCTAAAAACTTCAATTGTACCGTGGTTTTTTTCCACAAATTCTTTACAAAGCAATAAACCCAAACCGGTGCCTTTTTCGCGGGCTGTGCCGGTGGTTGTAAAATGAGTTTCGGGTTTGAAAAGTTTTGCTAAATTTTCTTCACTGATACCCACCCCACTATCTTGAACGGAAATGAGCCAATTAGTTTGCCTTTTTTCGACCAACAGTTGTACAGTCCCGCCGATTGGGGTAAATTTGAGGGCATTGGCAATTAAATTATGCAATACAATCTCGATTTGCTTGCTATCGGCATAAGTCCAAGCCTCTTCGGGTATCTCATAATTTAAACGAATCGATTTCAAATGGGCAGAGTCTTGAAACAAATTGACTTTGCGCTTGACCACTTCGCTGAGGTCAAATTTGACAGGATTTGCGATGATGCCTTTGCTTTGGCTTACTGCCCAATTGAGCAGGTTGTCGACGGTATCGAGGGTGCGGCGATTGCTGTTTTTGAGGTTTTGAAAAATCATACTCAGCTCGTCATCGTTCAAATCGACCAAATCCAAATTATCCAGCAGGTTTTGAAGCGTGGTAAGCGGGCTACGCAAATCGTGGGCAACGATAGAAAAGATTTTGTCTTTGACTTGATTCATTTGTTTGAGTTCATTGCGTTGTTGGCGCAAAGCTCGGCTGATTTTTCGGCGTTCCAAAAACCGCCAATAAGTAATACCGGCAACAGTAGCCAGCATAATAATTCCCAAAATTAAATAATTGATGTATTCGCGTTCTTGATTGAGTTTGGTTTTGGCATTGCTTTTTTCTTTTTCGGCTTGCAACTTGGCAATTTCGTTGTTGCGAATTTTCAAATCGCTTTCTTTTTTAATTAAAAAATTGATTAACTCTTGTTTGGACAAATTGGCAAGCAATTTTTGATTGGTTTCTGAAGACTTTTGCAGTTCTTCTTTTTTGGTTTGCAATTCCTGATTGGTACTGACCAACTCCAGTTCTTTGTTGCGTTTCTCAATTTCTGCCAAACGTGCCTCAAGGCGCGCTTCTTCCACTGATTTTTGATATTTTTTTTCAGTTTTTTTGAAAGTCATTTCGTGCAAATCTCGGTACAGCTCAAAATAATACCGAGTCTTTTGCAAATCGCCGGCTTTTTCATACGTTTCGGCAAGCATGCCGTAGCAGGCGCGCATCTGAGGCAGGTCGTAGCGTTCGCGGGATAGGTCAAGTGCCTCTTGCAAGTACTGCGCCGATTGGTCATACAATTTCAAATCATTGCCAATAACTGCCAAATTGATTAAACCCGAAGCCATATTGATTTTATCGCCCTCGATTCTACGCCCTTCTAAGTTTTTTTTGAAATAGTCAAAAGATTTTTCATAATCCTGCAAATCGGCATATATCATTCCCAGATTGTTGTAGATGGAAGTCATACCCGAATAATTGCCGATACTTTGGTTCAAATTCAAAGACTGCCGAAAATACTGAATGGCTACCGGATAGTTCTTTTTTTCCCACTCAATCGTGGCGGCTTGATTCAAAAAGCGAGTTGCCTCTTTTTTGTCGCCTTCGGTTTCTTTTTGTTTGGCTATCTCGAGGCATCGCTCGGTGGTAAGCAATTTACCATCGGCATACATTTCGGTTTGTGCCAAACCTAAATGACCAAGACTGAAAATGAACAATAATATGATAAGCCAAGATTTCATTCAAAAATAGATAATTTGCAAGCCAAAATGTATAGCTAATGAATAGTGAATAATGTAGAATGAATGGTTTTTTTTAATTGATGAAAATCCGCCCGAGGCGAGACACATCAATAGTTTGTCAAAAAATATTGTTTACATTATTTTGTTCTTGTTGTTAGGAGTAAGTATAAACTATTAATTTTTTGTAACCAAAATAAGTTGTAAATAACCGATGATCAATTGATTATGTATTTTGTTGGGCATAAATTATTGATGCAACCACTTATTAAAAAAACTTCACAAAGTTAAGCAAAAAAATAGATTACTTACTTGCTTAAATCAATAGTTCGGACAGTTTCGAGTTTCTAGTTCCGAGTTTTTCACTAATCACTTGATAATCAGTTGATTATAAAAAAATAATGGTTCTTCAGAATACTACTGTACATTTTTTAATTCGCCACTAAGACACTAAGGCACAATTTATTGATTATCAGTACTTTGCGCCTTAGCGTCTTTGCGTGAATACATATTTTGTATAGT
>JALONJ010000398.1 GCA_025455045.1 Microscillaceae bacterium
CCAATCATAAAAAAGTATCTCGCCGGTGAAGTCACTTTCTTGGTTTTTGAAAGTATTGTAGTCAAACTGATTACCATTTTTGCTGAGGTAGGTGCTGTCAGCAAAGATGCGCATAATGACCGGTTTGAATGTACCATCTTCGTTGCGGCGCAGGAGCAAGCGCGTAACGCCTAATCGGCTACCCCATTCGCTTTGGCTCTTGCCAAGCAAATGTTTACCCTCATACTCCAGAGGCATCTCGAGCAAAGGGGCATCGCGGTGGTTTGCTTGCCAGATTTTTTGCCAATCGGGTTCACGCCGCGCTTGAAGGAGTGGGTCATTGCTTTTGTTTTGGCTAGATGAGCGTTTTTTCAAATCACGCTCAAACCAGTTTTTGGCTTGCAATAATACAGCTTCCTCGGACAAAAGTTTGAGTTCTTCTAATTTTTGACAACTCTGAAAAACCAAGCCAAAACTTAGACAAACTAAAAATAAATACCTAAAGAAATTTGGAAATTTGGAAATTTGGAAATTTTAGCATAAAAAAATAGATTTAATTAACTGAAAATGAATACGTTACAGGTAAAAAAAATTGGATAAAATGATTGGGAATATTGAATTTGATAGCTTTTATAAAAACTGTAACAAAATTAAGGTATTAGCTTGTTATAAGCAAATAAATAGTTGGTTTTTTGTTAAAATAATTGCAAAGTGTTGATTATCAGGCACTTACATACTTTATCTAAAAACAAAAAATCAGCAGTTCGAACTACTGGTCTTTTTATAAGTGTTTGATTATCAATTATTTAGCTGTATGATAAGCCAGCTTGAGCTAGGCGCGTTTGACAACGCGCAAGTAAAATCTGCTAGACTTTGAAACCTAGTAGTTTGATAAACCAAAAAGCAATTAAAATATCTTTACACCATTTTTATTTTTAAGAAAAAGTAAAGTCCAATTATTTACTTGATAGCTAAAATCGCGCAAGTACTTGATAATCAATTGATTAAATTCATAAAAGCTATTTTGGCTTACTGAGATTATTTGCTTATATTTGAATAATCAAACCAATTCAAATTTGCAAAATCACTTGACAAAATGACCGAAAATTTGGTACAAGATGCCCCCAATCAAGCTATTTATCAAGCCAAAAAAACCGACTATGCCAAAAACTTGATTTTGTACGGTCCGCCCGGCACCGGCAAAACCTACCATACCATCAACTATGCCCTAGCCATTATTGAAGGCAAAACCCTAGACTCCATTGCGCAAGAGCCGCGCCCGCAATTGGTTCAACGGTTTCAAACCTACCAACAAAATCAACAAATTGAGTTGGTGAGCCTTCATTCGAGTTACACTTACGAAGATTTTGTGCAGGGTTTGCGACCCAATACCCACGCCGGAACTTTGTTGTTTGAGAAAAAAGACGGTGTATTCAAACGCATTGCCGACCGTGCCAAAAAAAACTACGACAGCTTTGTCAATCGCCCGCAAAAGAATCATTTGCCTTTTGAAGACAGCCTCAATCTGTTTTTGGCAAAAAACCTTGACCCCGAAACCGAAGAAATTGAGTTTTTGCTGGAAAAAAACCACCGAATGTATAAATCCATTGTGGTTTTTGACATCAGCGAAGATGCCCTCATTTATCGCCGCAAAGCCAAAAATGAAGTTGTCAAAGCCGAGGAACGCAAACTCTATTTCAACAAGCTGGCGGCACTCTACGCCGGCAAGCCCCTCAAAGAAGCCATCAACGAAAAATACTATCGTGCCGTGGTAGATACTGTGCGTAGCCAAGAAGCGCAACTCATTGATAATGAAGGCTTTACCGAACTAAAAAACTATGTCCTGATTTTGGACGAAATCAATCGCGCGCATATTTCTAAGGTTTTGGGTGAGTTGATTACCCTGCTCGAGGACGACAAACGCTACGGCGCAAAAAATGCCCTCAGCCTTACTTTGCCTTCGGGCGAGAGTTTTGCCGTACCAATCAATTTGTATGTGATTGGCACGATGAATACCGCCGACAAATCCATTGCCCTACTCGATGTAGCACTGCGCCGCCGCTTTCAATTTGAAGCGATGTACCCACAAGAGCAACTGATTGATAATCAGGTACTTAGAAATATTCTCACTCAACTCAACCAAGCCATTTATCAAGAAAAAAAATCGGCAGATTTTTTAATCGGGCATACTTTTTTTTGGCAAAAAACCGAAAAAGACCTTCCTCAACTCTTTGAAAATCAAATCATTCCGCTTTTGATTGAGTACTTCCCCGGGCGTAGCGACAAAGTCCTAAAAATACTGCAAGCCGCCGGTTTGCAAATCCAAGACCAAAATTATCAATGGCGCGTGGTAGGATTGGTAAAAGGTGGGTGAGAGCTAGGGCATATCAGGATTAATTATAAGATGTGCTAGTTTGCTGGTACAATATACTGCTTATCAGCCAGAGGCAGACAAGGTCAATTAGGTATATTTTTAAAAATGGGGCTTTATTTGGTACCTATTCCTGAAATGAATTATTTTCAACGAAATATTTAGTTTTATTTGCAAATATCCAACTAAGAAAATAGTTTTGGTAATTATTCATACCAAACCTTATAAATAGATGAAAAACTTACTTATTTTTGGATTTATTTGCTTTATACTCCATCAATGGGCGCAGGCGCAAAACAACCCACGAAAATTTTATACCGGAATGTCCTACGAAGCGGCTCGGCAATCGACGCGCCCCGATACCATTCAATTTTTGGATTGCTCGGATTTGAATTGGTCAGATATTCCACCTGCCGTGTATCAATTCAAAAACTTGACTACCCTCAATCTATCAGGCAATCAATTCAAACGTTTGCCCCGCGCACTTCGCCGGTTCAAAAAATTGCATTTAATCTATTTGAATTACAATGGTGTACCCGCACCCAATCAAAATCGGCAAGTGTATGCGGCTTTGGATTCGGCAATGAACCGCTTGGGCTTGCTCAAAGAAGCCGCCCAACAAAGGGCATTTGCCGACTCGATGCGGCAAGAATACGAAAAAGTCAGACTAGCCGAACTAGCCAAATGGGAAGCAATTCCGCCTTTGAATGTGAAATTTCCTAAAGGTCTGAAAATCAAGGAGTTAAACTGGCAAAATAGCAAACTCACCAGCTTGCCACGAAGCTTCAAACGACTCAAACGCCTCACCCATCTCAGCCTGAGTAGCAATGCTTTTACCGATTTTCCGGCGAATTTATTGCGCTTGAAAAGGGTGGAAAAAATAGCCCTCAATCAAAACCATATCCAAAAAATCAGCAATCTGCCGTATCAAAAATCTAAAAAACTGCGTGAGTTAGAGTTCGTTTTCAACCAAATAGTCGACATTCCCGACAATTTGTGCCAAATCAAGACTTTGACCAAGCTCAACTTATCCAATAATCAACTTACCGCCATCAACCCACAAATCAACCGCTTACAAAATCTGAATTACTTGATTTTTTACAAAAATAAAATCAAAAACCTACCTGAAACCATCTTTGAACTCAAAAATCTCAAAGAAATTGACCTTTTTTACAACCAAATCCAAGAAATAAGCCCACGAGTCGTGCAATGGACTAATTTACAAAATTTGTACCTTGCCGAAAACAAAATCCTGAGCCTGCCCCAAGAACTAGGGCAAATGGGCAAATTGGAAGGTTTGTATGTGTATGCCAATCAATTGACGGCTTTGCCCACCAGCCTTGCCCAACTCAAAAAACTAAAAACTTTGCGAGTCAATCACAACCGACTTGACTACTTTCCTAGCGAAATTTTGGCTTTGGAAGCCCTCGAAGACTTGGATTTGGCTTACAATGATATGCAAGAATTGAGTTTTGACCTGCTCAAAATGCCCAAACTTAAACTTCTGTATGTCAATGATAATCCGGCAACCGCCGAAGAAAGTAAATTGGCAAAATACGCACCCTTGTTCGAGCAGTTGCGCGAGCGCGAAGTGATAGTGAAAGAGTGAACAAGGTAAGCATTCATATTAGCGATTATTAAGTTCGATATGTGTGACAGTTTTTAAAAGTTAATTTATTAAAATACATAACTACTTGATAATCAGCAAGTTATATAATTTAGATTAAAGAAACATAACTTGCTGATAATCAGATAGTTAGCTATTTTTAATACTTGGAAAATTAATTTTGTTACACATATTGTATGCTAACGTGAATATTTTAATAACTATTTGATAATGAGCTAATTATGATGTAAAAATACGCTTTTTCAGCAATTCCCACTTTGGAATTTTACAACCCATTTAGGGGTAAAATCTTGGTAGCAAATGAATGAGCGGTCTATAAGCAAGCCCCTTTAGGGCAATGCCGTTAAGCTAAGGAGCTGTTTTAAAATAGGATTAATCAATCGTTGATTAGAACGCAGATTTTTATCATAACAATCTTAACAATCTGCGTAATCAGCGTTCAAAACCATCTAAATCCGTATAAATATCTGGTAATCAGGTTATTAAGAGATAGCAATTGCACAAAGCTCCACGCAGGATGGGGGCTTGGGGGATTTTGAATTATTTTTTAAAACTTTAATTTTTTGTACTTTTTTAATATATTCTAAAATATTCACATTCACTTAATTCAAATTTTATACAACTAAATGATAATCAATGAGTTGTAATGTAAAATGAACTGATTTTTGTATAGTTAATTGCTCCAAAAGTAAGATTGTATTATGTATCATAAGATTATCCGCAAAGTTACAAAAATATAAAATGCTGATTATCAATGGATTACAAATTCATTGAGTTTTTGTAAAGCCTTCAGCCCAGTGTCTATCAAACTAAGGTGCGGCTCTACGATGTGTGCATCACCGGCATTGGGATTGATACGAATGACTTGTGCTTGGTAATCACGTATGAGGCGATTAGTCCAATGACGAATGGTTTTGACCACTGCACCTGCGCCAATTTCCAAAACCACTATTTTCTTATTCTGGTGGATAGTCAAAAAATCTTCCAGCCGGTTTTTTTGCGCTCTTACCCGCGTAGGCACAAAAGTCTTGTCTTGAAAAATGTACACATTGGGACGCACCAATTTGCCACAATTGGGGCATTGTGGCAAGTTCATTTCGTCTAAATTGACTTCGGCATAAATGGAGTAATCCTCCTGCCATACCTTATCCCAACAAGGGGTTGCACATTGCAAATAGCCACTTGCACCGTGAACTTCATAAACTTGTTGCGGCGAAAATCCCGCTTTTTGAAACTGCCCATCGACATTGGAAGTGATGATAAAATATTGATAATCAAACTTTTGTATCCATTGCCACAAGATATGATAACCCAAATGCGGCTCTACGGTCTTGAGATGCGCCAAACCGCGACTAAATTTTTTCCACATATACACCGGATTTTCTTGAATAAATTGTGGGGTCATCAACTCGGTAATGTGCTTGTTAAATTCTTTTTCCCATCTACCCCAAGAACCGTCCTCGCCACGATAGGTAGGAATACCCGAATCGGCACTCATACCGGCTCCGGTCAATAAAAGCAAAACTTCGGCATTTTGGAGATATTCAAAGGCTTGAAGCCAAGGATTTTCAGACACCATTTTTTTAGATTTTTTTTTACAAATTAACTATTGCAATGGATAAACAATCAGAATAGCCTGTGAAGTTTCCGATAGGTCTTAAGTATAGGCTGTTCAAACGTGTTTATTTCTTCCTCCTATTTTTGTCATTCGTTTTATAGTCTTTAAGGTCATTTATTTTGACTTTTTCGAGGGCGTTTTTTAC
>JALONJ010000399.1 GCA_025455045.1 Microscillaceae bacterium
AATACAATTTTATTTTAAACATAATTTATAATTTACCGAAAAAATGTAATTTTTACATTATAATTATTTGATTATCAATTAGTTATAAAAATATTCACGTTGGTATTAATATGGGTGTATTTCAAATTTACGCGTTTCTATTGCCTCACCCCAGCCCTCTCCAAAGGAGAGGGTTATAGGTAGTAAATTTGAAATGCATCCTATTAATATTTATCTTTAAAAAATCATAACTACCTGATTATCAGAAATTTACAAATTTATTTTCAAATACCATCATTCCGAACAAAGTTTTTTTCGGTTTTTGAAATCAATTTTGTTAAATTCGTGTTAAAACATAGAAATATTGCCCAAACATTCGCAAAGTGAAAACACTGACCCAAAATATTGAAATGGAGGCACCAATCGATTGGTTTAGCTCTTGGTTCGATTCGCCTTATTATCACATTCTTTACAAAAATCGAGATTTTCGAGAAGCCCAAATGTTTGTCGAGAAACTCGCGCAATTTCTTGATTTTCAACCCCAACACAAAATTTTGGACTTGGCTTGCGGCAAGGGGCGGCACGCCATCAACCTCAATCAAAAAGGTTTGGAAGTAGTAGGGGCTGATTTGTCGCCCGAAAGCATCACTTATGCCCAGCAATTTACCAACTCTCGCCTGCGGTTTTATGTCCACGATATGCGCCAAAGCCTCCCCGAAAACGATTTTGATTTTGTTTTGAATTTATTTACCAGTTTTGGTTATTTTGAATCGGCCGACGACAACTTACAAGTCATTCAATCCATTACGCAAGGACTCAAACCACAAGGTAGGTTGGTGATTGATTTTTTGAATCCGCACAAAGTCGTACAAACAATGCTACCCTTTGAAAGCAAAACCGTAGAAGGCATTAACTTCCTCATTACCAAGCAATTAGAAAATGATTTTATTGTCAAAACCATTGAGTTTACCGACCAAGGCAAAAAGTTTGAATTTCAAGAGCGAGTCAAAGCCATTATGCCCGATGAGTTTTTGACTTATTTTGCCCAAAGCGGTCTTACCTTGCGTCATTTGTTTGGCAATTATCAACTGGAAAACTTCGACTTAATCAACTCCGACCGAATGATTTTGATAGCCGAGCGCGGATAGACAAGGATTCATAATGAAGCCCGAAAATAGGAATAAAGCTGTGCTAAGTTTCAAATCAGTTCCTCATTTTCAATCCAGCAACTCCAAACAGCTATAGTTTTCGTCTTCAAAAAATTGCTGAACGAGCGAAAAGTTATTTACTAAAATTCGAGTTATGTTTTCGGTAGCAGTGTTCTCAACCCTTAGCCAAATCACTTTGACCGGATTGCCCGAAATCAGGTTGCGCTCCTGAAAATAAGCATCAAAAGTAACAATGATATAACTATTGACGAGGGCATATTGCCAAATCATTGCATCTTCGGTTTGTGCCATACCCAATCGCCCGACTTGGGTAACTTCGGGGTAGTAATTTATCAGTTTTTTGACGGCTTTGTAAGAGATATTTTGGTCTAGCAACAGCTTCATATTTTGTGATGGAGGTGATTTTGTTCAATATCACTGGCAAATTGGGTGCAAGCCAAGATGTCGCGTTTGTTCAGTTCAGGAAAATCGGCAATAATTTCTTCGGGAGTCATACCCGAAGCCAGCCAACCCAATACATCATTGACGGTGATTCGCAAACCGCGAATACACGGGCGGCTTTGGCGTTTGCCGGCTTCTATGGTAATAATTTTATTGAGTTTTACAGGGCGCATATTGGGTGAGTTGGGCGGTCTTACAGTTTTTAGGGTATTTGAAAAAATAATAATTTAACGAGACAAATCCTCGATTTGTAAAATTGCAAAAAAAAAAGGAAAGTTAGAAAAATTGTGCTACGAAATACCCAAAACCTGTCGCCTATCGTCCAAAACACGTTTTTTCCCTAGCCAGAAACTCAGCAATTCTCCCTGTAATAAATTTTAAGATAATCAAGTATTTATAAAATTTGAGCCGTTGCTTATCCGCCCAAGGCAGAAGCAACCATTATCGACCAATGCGTTAAAATCCCTGAAGAACCTAAATTTTTCAACTAATTACTTGATTTCCAATTACTTAACCCCAAACTGGAAGCCCAAAATTAGAAACTTCACAAACTATTGATAACTTCATAAATCCAAATTAGACAATTATTCGTTATAAATCAGAATTAGTAGTAGTTTTAAAATAAAATAAACAATTAAGAAACATAATCTATTGATAACCAATGATTTGTATAATTCTTAATTATTAATTCCTAATTCCTTATTGACAATTCATCAAGATTTTATGCAGTTGAAATATTTGTTTGTATTGATTTTTTGGCAAATCAGCTTTCAGTTGTCGGCGCAAGCGGGCGATACACTTTTGCAAAACGCGCAAAAGCTCTATGATGCCAAGATGTATTCTTTAGCCCTTGATAAAGTAAACGAGACCCTGCTATTTGACCAAACCAATGCGCGGGCTTATTTTTTGAAAGCCCTGACCGAGTTTAAATTGGAAAATGCGCTGGGAGCATTGGAAAATCTCAATTTGGCAATTGCTTACAAGCCTGATTATCTGGAGGCTTATTTTAATCGGGGAATGATAAATGCGGGTATGCAAAAGTATGAAGATGCGCTGAGTGATTACAGTCGAATTATTGCCACCAACCCCAACATACCTCACCCTTATTTGCAACGAGCGCGGGTGTATTTTAATCTGAATAAAATCAGTGAATCGGAGCAAGATTTCAAAAAAGTATTGCAATTCTATCCCAAACACGCCGAAGCCCTTTACAATTTGGCTTTTATCAAGTACAAAGCTGAGGATTTGAGTTCGGCACTTGAGTATGTCAATCAAGCTCTTGGTATTCAAAATACTTATGAAGATGCCCTCAACTTGCGGGCGCAAGTGTTGCTTGGGCAAAAAAACTATGCCGCCGCTACTGCCGATTTTGACCGACTCATTCAAGTCAATCCTTACAATTATGCGGCTTTTTTGGGGCGTGGGCAATGCAAAATGGCGGTGCGCCAGTATGCGCCAGCCATCAGCGATTTTGACCGTATCATTAGCAAGCAAGCCCCAAACTACCTAGCCCAAGCCCACTACGAGCGCGGGCGGGCGCATTGGCTACTCAAACACAAAAAAATGGCTTGTCAAGATTGGCAAAAAGCCGATGAGTTGGGCAATGAAAATGCCCAAAAAATGCGGGCAGAGTTTTGTAAGTAGGTATGTAGTAGTGGGCAGCGTTTTTTTTTGATAAACCTACCCATCAAAAAGCAATTTGGAAGTTTTAAAGAGTTTTTAAATTTATATAAGCAATTGATAATCAATGCTTTATGATTTTTGATGCAAATGATTAAATTGTAAAAAATCACTATCCATTAAGCACTACACACGCTCAATACTTCGGATTTTTTTGTAAGTAATTGATTATCAGCTAGTTATGCTATTTTAAATATTTTATGCAAAAGCTGATTATCAGATACTTGTAAATAACTCGGAACTGAACCTCCGCCTTTGGCGGAGCAGGGGGCTTAGAAACTGTCCGAACTATTGACTCTGCATTATTGATTCAAATACTCTTGCTCGATTCTGGTCAATAAATAAAGCTGTCCTCGCGCAAAATTGATGTGTTCGATAATCAGTTTAGCCGCCTCGATATTAGACCCAAAATAGCCGTAGGCTTGGCAAATATTGGGATTTTTGCCCGCCAGAGGACGTTCTTTGCCCAGTTCGCTCTGGTAGCCATAATATACATTTTCGGGTTTAAAAATATTGTTAAAACTGGATTTTTTGTTGCTGCCGGTGCGGTAGATAAACGGCTCATTTTCAACCCCTTCGTGCCAGTCGCGGAGTTCGAAAGCTCCATCTTTCCACGGAATAATCACATCTACAATGCTGATATGTTGGGCGGTAAAAGATTCAATAGTGCCGCGTCTTTTGCGGTAGTATTGAATTGAGAAGTCGCCCCTTTGGGCTAAATCCAAATCCAACTTAGCAAAACCAAAATCTTCGACGCGTTTCAAAACTTCGGCTACGTGGATGTATTTGGGTTTTTTTTGGGCGAGATTGGGGCGGTATTTGCGTTTTTCGTCGGCAATGGTTTTGGGCAAAAATTTAATATTGCCTTCGGTAAGTCCGGCAAATACGGGCAATCCGGTTGCCGCCATTACTTGGCACCAGCCATTGACACAAGTATTGTCGTCATCATTGCGTTGTTTGTCGCTGATAGCGTAGTCGTGATAGAGGTTTTTGCCCACCAAGGCACTGGCCGACCAGTAAATACTGCTTTGGTAAAACGGAAACCGCAAACGATTGAGTTCTTTGACCAAGCTATCAAATTGTCGAGTGTATTCTTTGGTCAAGGTTTGATGATATGCCCGCATTTTGGCGCGAAACTTCTCGAGATTTTCGAGGCGATTTTTTTCAAAATTTTCGACAAGTGCCGCGATTTGCCACTTTTTTAAATTGGTATGTCGGCTCAATTTGGTTTGCGCCGAAACCAAACCAAGACCTAAACAATTGAATAACCAAGCAAGCCCAAAAATTGCGACTGATTTATACATACGCCCAAAAATAAAATAATGGATTGATAGTGTTTGAATAACGATTTATTTGCCCTGATAGTTATTCAAAAAAATATTATTCTGCAAATTTTTTACCAGAAAATAATTATGAAACCCAAGAAAGCCACAAAAACAGGAAATCGGGGGCAAACTGCCGGTAATTTAAAATATTTCATAACTAATTGATTGTCAGGTAGTTATGAATTTTTCTATTGTATCTGTTTTTTGAATGAGGTTTGGTAGGTGTAAAACTTAAAATTTTTGGGCAAAAAAAATAAAAAAATTTGCAAATGTTTAGGTAAAAAGCGATTTACTTTGTAAATTGAATCTTGAAAATTTTGCTATTTCAGCATAAATCTAACAAAGTTTTTTATAAACAACTGATTATCAGCCAACGACAAACACTGTCAATTGCTTACCGAAAAATAAATTTAAACGCTCTATCGATGCCCAAAGTCTCTTACATATCGCCCGGTTTGATGCTCAAAAAAATCAAAGATTTTTTGGAAAAATCTCCCCACAAAGAAGCCGCCGACCTCCCCGCCGACTTGTTTGAAGAACCCGAAAAACCACTCGGCAAAACTGCCAAACCCGCCCCCAAAGGCAAAAAAATGCCCGAAGTTGCCAAGTTTGAGGACTCGGAGTCGCTGATGCCCGAACCCGAACTGCCGTTGGAAAAAGAGAAAACGCGTTTCAACGTTTCGTTGCGCGATTTGAAGGTGATTTCTACGGCTTTGATGTATTATCACAAATACTTGCAATCCAAAGGGCAAACCGCGCAAGCCGAAGAAGTAGCCGAAGTCGACCGCAAGTTTTATGAGTTTATCAGTGCGCGCGAACCCAAGAAGTAAAGTTGAGTGATTGTCTAGCCTTCAAAAGAAGGAACATAATCGTGTATGAAACAAGTAAAAAATAAAGTGAACACATTTTTTCCTTAATTTTGCCACAAGTTCATAAAAATACAAACCTTTCTTATGAACGTGTGTGCTTATGGTAAAATAACGTGGATATTTTGAGAAATATTGAAAAAGTACAAAAAATAAATCTTTAAAAAACAATCTAAAATTCCCCCAAGTCGTCATCCTGCGTGGAACTTTGTTAAATTTTTACCTCTTAGATTTTTTCTGTAATCAGTTGATAATCAATAAATTATGATTTATTTAAA
>JALONJ010000400.1 GCA_025455045.1 Microscillaceae bacterium
AAAGTTCCACGCAGGATGACGACTTGGGGGATTTTGGATTGCTTTTTTAAAAATTTAATTTTTTGTACTTTTTTAATATATTTCAAAATATTCACGTTATTTTAAGTCTAAACACATTTACGTGGGCAGGCTGGACAGCCTGCGTTACAATTTTTTTGAAAGCAGTGAAAGTGTAAAAAAAGTATAATTAATTGGCAATCAGATACTTAGCTAAATTATGAATTATTAATACTCCCACTACTGAATCAGCAAAGTCTGATCAATCAACAGATTAGCCGGATTGTCAATCGCCAATTGCCATATAAGTCATAGACTTAAATTGCCTTACAATGCCCAAATGTCCGTAGGGGTCTATTTGAAGCATCAATATGCCGATTAATTCTTCTTTGGGGTCTGCCCAAAAGACGGTATTGAAAGCCCCATTCCAAAAATATTCGCCCACCGAGCCGGGAATGAGCGATTTTGCCGGACTGGTATGTATGCCAAAACCCAAGCCAAAATCATAGCCTTGGAGCAAGGGGCTGGGAATATTGCTGATATGTGAAGTGGTCATCAATTCAATGGTTTTGCGACTTAGCAAGCGTTTGCCATTGTATTCGCCCTGATTGAGCAACATACTGGCAAAACGAAAGTAGTCGGTAGCAGTCGATACCAAACCCTCGCCCCCCGTAAAAAGTGTACGTTTGCCCCCGTTGTAAAATGCCGAAGGTGGTAGCCCTTTGGTAAGCATATCGGTAGCCGATTTGATTTTTCGCAAGTTATTGTACTCAAAAGCGTAGGCTGAAACCAAGCGCGGCAGTTTTTCATTGGGCAATTCAAAATAAGTATCACTCATTTCGAGCGGCGCGAATATTTTTTCTTGAAAAAATTTGTCCAAAGTCATTCCCGAAGCTACTTCTATCACATAACCCAATACATCGCTTGAGCGACCATAAGCCCAAGCCGCGCCGGGCTGAAAAGCCAGAGGCAAAGTCGCCAACCCACGACTCAAATCACCGATGTTGGTATATTCCAAATTGTCTTTGGTTTTCCAGATTTCACCCAAAATACCCGGATACAACCAGCCCATTATCAAGCCCGATGAGTGGGTCAGTAAATCCCGAACGGTGATTTCGCGGTTAAGAGCTACATTTTTGACAGTGGGGCGGCGGGTGAGGCTGTCAATGGTATTGATGCCAACTTTGGTATTTTTGAACTCGGGAATAAACTTGCTCAGGGGGTCATCGAGGCGGAGCTTGCCTTCCTCGACCAACATCATAGCGGCTACACTGGTAATGGGCTTGGTCATCGATTTGATGCGAAAAATGGCTTCATTGTCCATTTTACGATTATCGGCAATATCAGCCCAGCCATAGCTTTTGAAATGCGCAACCTTGCCTTTGCGGGCAATGAGGGCTACTGCACCCGAAATTTTTTTGGTTTTGATTAAATCTTCCAAATAAGTATCAATCCTTGCCAACCCTAGGGGGTTTATCCCAACGCTTTCGGGTGGGCTAACCCTAGGATTTTGTGCGCCCAGCCACAAACTGACGAAGGCAAAAAACAGAGTCAAAATTTTATTTTTTTTAGTCATAAGTATTTGTAAAATAGTTATCTGCATAGCTCTCAATAAATATTCAGCAATTCTCTGATTATCAAGTATTCATAATATTATAACACACAGCCTAAAGGCTGTATTACATTCTTATTTGTCAAAAGTCAAAGATTATCAGGGTTTTGCAAGTAAATGAAAATATTAAATGATTTACCGGTGATTGCCTACAGTTTAATACCCAAAAGGGTAATATCGTCTCGTTGTTCGCTATCCTCCTGAAATTTGGTCAAACTTTCCAAAATTTCTTCTTTTTGGCGAGGCATTGCCAAAATCGCGTTTTTCTCCATCAATCGAAGCATTTGGTTTTCGCCAAACTTGCGGCGTTTGGGGTTGTTTTGGTCGGCAAGCCCATCAGTACTGAGGTAGATGATGTCTTTTTCGTACAAAATAACTTCTTGGTTCTGAAAAGCCGCTTCACTTGCCTGCCAGCCACCAATCGAGTGGCGGTCAGCTTCCAGCATATTCATTGAGCCATTGGCAAAGTAATAAAGCGGACGTTTGGCACCACAATAGGTGATTTTATATTTACTTTGTTGATTTTCTTTTTGCGGTAGTTTGTCAATCACACACAAACAAATATCCATACCATCGTTATTCGAGCCATCACGCTGGCGCAGTACAACTCGCACCTCCGAATGAAGCATTTTGAGAATTTTTGCCGGATTGGTTTCGCCTTTTAGTTTGATAATGCGATACAACAAACTATAGCCAATCATACTCATAAACGCACCCGGCACACCGTGTCCGGTGCAATCCACCACAGCAACAAACCAAGTATTATCAGCTCGATAAGCCCAATAAAAATCACCCGAAACCACATCTTTGGGCTGATAAATCAAAAAATAATCCTTAAAACTCTGTTTGATAACCTCATCGGAACGGAGAATTACTTTTTGAATCGTTTGGGCATACCGAATACTGTCGGTGATTTGCTTATTTTTGCGCTCAATGGTGCGGTAGGCGGTTTCAATGGTGTTTTTTTGGCTTTCGATACTTTCTTTTTGAAAGTTAATTTCTTTGGTTTGTTGTTGCAAAAGTCCATTCACTTGGCGCAGGCTTTCGGCACGCTCGGCGATTTGCTGGGTAGCCTCGTTTACTTTATGGGTCAAAAACTCGCGTTGTTGTTTGAGGCGGCGCGTATTCCAATAAATCAAAAGCCAAACCAAGCCTACCGCCCCCAATACATACAAGGTGAGTGCCGTATAAGTCCAATACCAAGGGCGCAAAACCTCAAACCGAAACGAAATCGGCTGACTCCACGCATAGTTGCCTTGTTGTTTGGCGCGGATTTGTAGGGTATAATTGCCATAAGGAATCCTTTGAATCAAAATTTGATTCAACTCGCTTGGCTCTGACCAGGTATCGTTCAAACCACCCAGCCGATACTGATACAAAACCCGTGCATTGGGATAGGTAAACGACAATACTTTGCCTTCCAGAGTTACCCGATAAGCCAAACTCAAGGATTGATTGTTCAAATCAAGCTTTTCGTTATCGGCGCGCAAGTACAAAAAAACCGGCGTAGGCGTAACCTGCACATCTTCGGCTTGGTCAATCAAATAATTGAGTCCGTTGGCGGTGGCAATATACAAATTGCCGTTGGGCGATTGAATTAGTCCGCGAGGTGAAATAGTAACCGTGGACAAGCCGTTTATTTTTTCAAACAATACCAATTGCTGGTTTTTGTATTTGATAATCCCCAAATTGGTACCAATCCAAATATTTTCGTTTTTATCAATCAAAATCGATTTGATGTTTTCTTGGGAATACTTAGCTCCCAAATCGAGGCGGCGAATAGAATTTTTCTTTTTGATAAATAAACCCTGATTAGTTCCAAGCCAGATTTGCCCTTGTTTATCAAAAAAAATATCATTGACTTCCAATAAAGTTTGCGAAGCAATGTTCAAATCCATACTTACATTCTCAAATCGGTCTTCGGTTTCGTGATACACATACAAGTAGCTGTTTTTGCCACGCCCCCCACAATAAATAGTGCCTCCGGCGGTTTCGCGCACTACCGTGATTTGGCTTTGAATCCCTTGTTGAGCAGTATAATGCTTGGGTTGTAAATCGGGGCTTACCTTTACTACCCCTACGCGCTCCCCGTATTGGCTGACCCATACATTGGCTTGGTGGTCGGCAAAAAGCGCGAAAATCGACTTGCCGTAAGCCCCCAAGTCCAGCTCGGTAGTCTTGCCGTCTTTGATGCACAAAAGCCTATCATTGCCCGCTCCGACAAACAAGCCGTTGCGACTTTGGGTTACTGCCAAAATATTGCTTTTGCTGTAAGTATAAATATTTTTTTTCTCAAAATCTTTGCCCCGCCGCCAGACCTGATGAATCGATGAGCCATCGCATACCAACAAAGATTGGTCGGGGTTGAGGTGAAGGGCTTGGACATACGAATTGACATCGGTAAGCGACAAGCGACTAAACAGATTGGGCTTCAACAATTCAATGCCATCATCGGAACTCAACCAAATATTTTTTTCATTATCAATAAAAATGTGATTGATAACCGCCGTTTTGGATTCATTGATTTTTTGGGCAACTTTGTCGGCAAAACGCATTTCTACCTCATACAAACCCTTGTCCCAAGTACCAATCAAGACATCGCCTTGGTCGTCGGTTTTGAGAAACGAGACCCCGGGCAAGTCAATCAATCGTTTGAGCGATTCTACGCGCCCGCGACTGACCTTTAGCTCGGCTACTCCATCATAATAGCCCAACCACAGGGTATTTTCGTCAATTTTGAGTATAGAACTGATGTCGCCCAAATTTTGGGGTAGTTCTACTTCTTCAAAAGCATTTTTTTGACCATTGAAATAAAGCAAAGCCCCGCGAAAAGCCGATAGATATAGATTGCCGCAACTGGTTTCGGCAAAGTTGAACGAGCGCAAAAAATTGGTAGTATTGAGTTTGTCGGGCAATAGATAGCGCGTGGGCTTACCGTTTTGGTAGCGTAGTACTGAGTTGGGTTCGCTAATCCAAAGTGTACCGTTGCAATCTTCAAAAATTTCTTTGGGGTACATCACCTTATTTTTTTCGGCAGTGCTGGTACCGCCCGCCAATACGGTACGAAAAATCGCCGTATCCAATTTGCTTGTAATCTCGATAATGCCTAAGTCATTGATGACCAACAGCGTACCTTTTTTGCTCAAAAACAGTGATTTGGTATAACTGGAAGGCAATTCTTTTTTGAAATTGATAAAATTGCGCCCGTCGAAGCGCGCTACGCCTTCGTCTGAAGCCAGCCAAATAAAACCCAAAGTATCTTTTACCACCGCCTTGACCAAGTTGGTAGGCAAGCCGCTTTCGGTCTGAAAAGTCGTCAATTGGTAGCTTTGCGCCCACAAATGATTTGAACCATACAAAGAGAAAATTCCTAGAAAAATCGGCAAATAACGAAAAATTATAGATTTCATCGATTTTGCAATTGCCCGGCGGGGCTTAATAATGATACAATGATTAGGTTGTGTAGGGGGGCATTTCAAAGTTACGTTTTTTTTATTGCCTCAACCTCCCCCAGCCCCTCCGAAAAAAGGAAGAAATACAGGAGAACGCCATCGGTAGCAAATTTGAAATACACCCGTTTAGTTCGGAGTTTTACGCTATGCAAGTCTTTGATAATCAATGACTTAGTCCAATTTTAACTAAAAACTATCCTTGATTGCTTGGCTATGAACCCATACCTACGAACTATTGAATATGACTAATTTCAAATTTAGTGCAAGAATTTGGATTATTTGAATATTTTATTTGAAATTAATTATTTTTTTGAAAAAATAAATTAGATAATTCCTTGACAATCAGAAGATTATAGAATTGCAATCGTTTGTTAAAGTTGCAGAGAATGATTGAAATTTTTTTTGAATAGGCTTTAAATATTGAAGATTGTTGAAAAACTGGGGATTAAAGGAAGCAACAACCTAGGAGTAACTTTGATTTTTTTTGATGTTTTATAAACATTTGATTATCAGTTACTTATGTATTTTTTAGTAAAACAACAAAACAAGTAGTTTTTGTCAGCAATTCCCACTGTAGAAATTTTAAACTAATGTTTGATTTTTTAGAATATTTACAAACAGGTTTTCTGTAACTAATTGATAATGAGGTGATTATAAA
>JALONJ010000401.1 GCA_025455045.1 Microscillaceae bacterium
CTGATAATCAGGTACTTATTACCAAGATAGAAAGTAAAATTTATTTTAAGTTTTTTCACCCAATCCTAATTTTAAATAATATCAATGATACCCATTTTGCAAAATAAATGACTCGTAAATATTTGATTGTCAATACGTTAAATATTATTTAATAACAACAATTTAAACTAAATTTTAAAAGATAGAAAATGAATACACTTTGTTTTAGGAATAGATATAGATATACTGGCAACTACGGAGAAATCTTATAACTCACTGACCGTGTCTGCCTCTAGTGGATTGTCAGTTATTTATCGTAGGTTTTTTTATCACAAAGCCCACTAAGTTTGCATAAAGAACCCCAAGCCATTTGCTTTATGCGCCTTTGTGGGTATTTTTTGGTGAACTTTGTGGTAAAATCAGTTTTTAAAATGGCTAATTGGGGTTTTCAAAAGCCCATTTTGGTGGTATATCAATTGCTCGTAGTAACTAAACAATCAATTCTTTGATATTTTCGTAGTTGTCAGGACATAAAATAAAGTAAAATTTTTAAAAGTTCTTTGCCCACATTGAGGAAGTTCTCGCTTTATTCTAAGCCTAAACTCATTTACGTGGGCAGGCTAGACAGCCTGCGTTACAATTTTCCTAAAAAGTACTGAAGAACCTTTTTGAAAACATAATTAATTGAAAATCAGGTAGTTAGATAATTCCTAATTCCCAATTATTAATTCCTAATTCATTATGGCTAGTTAATCGGGATTGAAATATCAATTTGTGTGCCTTTGCCTAGTTCGCTTTGGATGTTTATACCACCCCCCAGCTTATCTACGGTTTGTTTTACAATATACATTCCCAAGCCTGAGCCGTCCGATTTTTCGGTAGCCCGAAAAAACATATCAAAGACCTTGGGTAGGTATTCGGCGGCAATCCCGATTCCATTGTCGGCAAAGTGTAGGTTAAGGTTATTTTTATCTTGTAAAACCTTGATTTTCAAGTAGTTGCCATTCACTTGCGGGTTCATATATTTGTAAGCATTGGAAATGATGTTGGCAAAAATAATTTGCAAACGCAGCTTGTCGGAGCGAAAATTGGCAGGAATTTGACCGATTAAAATTTTGGTTTTTATTCGTTTAAAATTTTCCAAAAACTCCAAATCCGCCAAGCAATTATGAATAATCTCCTCAAAATCAATCAATTCGTGGTGAATTTCACTGCGATTGGCTTTGGCATAATTGAGCATTGATTTGACAAAGCCGTCTAATTTATGCACTCGGTTTTCAATCAAACCTACATAATTTAATTGGGTAGCCGGATTGTCCTCAATTTTATAAATATTAATCAAGCCCAAAATACTGCTTAGGGGCGAGCGTATGTCGTGCGAAATTTTGTAAACCAATTGGTCAAGTTCAAAGTTGCGCGTTGAGAGTTCTTCTAGAGCTTTTTTGAGCTCATCTTCGGCGATTTTGCGCCCGCTAATATCCGACACCATCAGAATTGCCCCCAAATACTCACCCGATTCATCTTTGACCGGACTGGTAGTAATGAGTGTCCAGACGGGTGTGCCGTCTTTTTTCAAAAATTTGAAATCAAATTGTTCATCAATGCCTTGTTCACGTCGCTCGAGGTGTGTGCGGGCTTGGGCGAGGTCAGATGAGGCTACAAAATCATAAAAACTTTTTTCCCGGACTTCGGCAGGGGTGTAACCCAAAATTTGCGCCATCTTCGGATTAAGAAAAGTAGTATTGCCTTCCCAATCAATAATCCAAACTCCTTCATTGGCTATATTAATGAGTTTTTTGTAGCGATTTTCACTTTCGGCAAGGTTGAGTTCTCGTTTTTTTTGAGAATGGATATTGTGCAATTGTAGCCAATACAGTTTTTTATCGGCTTCGTACTTCAATTTCATCAAATGCCATTGATTGTTCAAAGGAAAAATAATCTCAGTTGTCCATAAAAGATTAGGATTGCCGGATTTGGTCAGTGCCAAAATGCGCTCACCCGCTTCCTTGCCCATAATATCATACAAATGCTTGCCCACGAAAAAGCTCTCGACATACTTTGTGTTTTTGGGATTGATATAAGCCTGTTTAAAAAACCATGCTTCATCTAAAACAAACAAATATTCTTGCAAATGCGAAAAAATGGCAGATAAAAAATCGGTCTCAAATATATTGATAGCCGAAAAATCAGATATAATTTCTTGATTACTAGAGTTATGCACTTGATTATTCATTAATTGAAAATAACACTCATTAGAAAAACTCGATGCCGACTTGCGAAAAATTTTGATGTAGAGATTAGTAGGTTGCGTTCTTTATCTTTGCAAAACTTTACCAATCTCAATACGTATTTGAGGAGAAATCAGTTAATTTTTTCAGAAATAAAAACGAGTTACTCGAGTTTGCTAGGGCTATTGGCAATTGATTGTATTTCCAAAATTATCAAAGTATTTTCTGAAAACCCAACAAAAAGCAGTTAAATTATATTTTTTAAAGAATTTTTAGTAAAAAAACCTATGAAACTATAATTATTTGGTTTTTTTTCAAAAAAAAGTCCTCTCGATTTTGAAAACAAAATTCAGCATACTATTTTCGCACCCGCAAGTCGGTAAGTTCGGCTCCCATCAAATCCCCCAGGCGGTGAAACGAGCAAGGGTAGTTGGTTGTAGCGCTCTGTACTGGCTTGTTTTTTTTATATGAGCCTTTTATCATAAACCTTGCCTTTCTTCGCACAATCATAATCAATCCTTATTCCCACCTTACACCTATATTTGCCCAATAAACTTTTATTAGTTAATTTTGATTAATAATTTTTAAAAACTTTATTTTTGCACCTATATTTGTACGCAAAATGGCTTCTGATAAAAAAGTTGAAGCATTGTTTAGGTTAAATACTTGATAATCAAGGAGTTATCAGTATTTACTTTGACATTGCCACAACATTGATGTTAATTATTTCGGATAATTGCGCTATATTTGTGTTTTCTAATAAGACATTTGCAAAGTTTTTGCTATAATCGACTTTTGTTTCATTTTAAAAAATGTTTTTTAGGCTTTATTTTTACGAATTGTAAGTCCCAATTCTTAACTTGAAAATTTGCTTAATTATAATAACCGCTACTATATACATTAATTTTATCTCTGTTTTTATCAATGAATGAGCCGGTAATTTCTGATTTTGATATTCATAAAACTTACAATTTGTTGAAAGGCGAACAAATCGTACTCTCACATTTTGGTAGATTGGATGGCGATTTGGTGGATATGCTCATTCAATTGACCGACAAAAAATTGTCAAAATCAAACACACGTATTCGAGTACGCAAAAAAATTGTCAATATTCTTGTCGAGTGCCTGCAAAACTCACTCAATTATACCGCCGACCTTGACAATAGCCCCGAAGCCGAAAGCATTGCCGAATCGCCTTTTTTGATTTTGAGCAGGCAAAAAAACGGTTATTTTATTTATACCGGAAACTGTATCACAGTAGAACAAGCCGACTTTTTGCGTAGCAAAATCGATGAACTAAGTACACTCAATACCGAAGAACTTCATAATTATTATTTACAAACCTTAAATAAAGAAACTTTGCCCGACTCGGGCGGAGCAGGTTTGGGTTTGGCTGATATTATGCGCCGAGCCAAGCAAAATGTAGCATTTGAATTTTATGATTTGGAAAATGGCTACTTCTTATTTTGCTTGTTGATTCAAGTCGAGGCTCCTGATGAAAGTCTGCCCACAGGCACTACCCCCCAAACTACTCAAATTACCGAAATCAAAGAAATTTAATTACTTTTGAATGTATGGACAATATACAGATAAGTGGCACTTCCAAAACTCCTGATGTTAATTTTGATGCCGGTAGTGGCAAATTGGAGATTAGCGGACGGTCAATTCCTGAAAACTCGTATCAATTTTATGAGCCGCTTTTATCTTGGCTAGACGGCTACTCCGGTCAGCCCAAAGATACAACTATGCTGACTTTCAAATTAGATTATTTCAATACAAGTTCATCGATGTATATTTTGGGAATCCTCAAAAAACTCGAGAAACTATACCTAGCCGGTCATAAAGCCAACGTAAAATGGTATTATGATGCCGATGATGAAGATATGCTCCAAACCGGCGAAGACTTAAAACAAATTGTAAAAATACCTATTGATATGGTTGAAATCAATCAAGAAGCCTAATATGATTTTTTTAAAAAATATAACTTATTGATTATCAGTAAGTTACAGAATAGTAGATTAAAAAATTAATCAATCCTAAAAATATTAATATGCCTGCAATAAAAAAATTGCGGGCTTTTTGTTTATATCCGGTAGTTGTTTTTGCCAGTCTTTTATTTTTTGGGTACGAATGTACTCATCTTCGGCGGTCAGATTGCAAGCAATACCCAAGTAGGTCTGCGGATTTGCCCATTTGAGCAAGTCTTGGAGTAGTTGCTGATTGCGGTAGGGTGTCTCCATAAAAATCTGGGTTTGTTGCAAACTTTGGGAGTTTTTTTCCATTATTTGAATTTTCTTCTTTTTTTCGTGGGCATCAAGCGGCAAATAACCGTGAAATACAAACGACTGACCATTCAAACCCGAAGCCATCAACGCCAGCAAAATAGACGAAGGTCCCACCAAAGGCACTACTTGAACCCCAAATTGATGTGCCAAAGCTACCAACTTAGCCCCCGGGTCGGCAATGCCCGGACAACCGGCTTCGGATATAACCCCGGCATTGTTGCCTTGTAGGATAATTTTAAAATTTTCTGCCAACTCTTGATGCGGAGTGTCTTTGTGCAACTCAAAAAAAGTCAGCGAATTGATGTCAATGCCGAGTTTCAAACTGCTGATAAACCGGCGGGTGGTTCGGATATTCTCGACAAAGAAATATTGAAGTTGAGGCAGCAACGCTATGATTGAGCTGGGTAAAACTTGCGGGGCAGTATCCACCGCCAAAACTGTGGGTATTAAATAAATTTTTCCCTGAAGATTATTTTGCATTTTGTAAAAGTTTTACACAAGATGACTGATTTGTGTGTTTTTGTTCTTTCCGATACATTTTTGGGATCAACTGACAAGTTATTTGCCCGAAGCGGAGGTAATGAAGGTAGCATATTTTTACAAATTTACAAAAAATATTGAAAAGCCTTTTATTGCTCTAGAGTAGTGTAATTTTATTTTTTGGACAGTTGATAATTTAGCAAAAACAGTTTGTTTTTACACCATAATTTATTGATAATCAATTGATTACTAAGATATTTATTTTAAAACAAACTAATAAAGCCTAGAATGATGGGTATGTTTTAAATTTTCCATCTCCTCCGCATTCTGCTGAGACTGGCGGGCTTTTTGGCAATAGAGCAATATAAAAAAATGAAAACATTGAACTTTTGGGTTTGCAAGACACCCTACAATTAGAACCCATTATTCGCTTGCTGGAGCACGAAAGCTATTTGGTTTCTGAGCAAATTGACGAATTATTAGATGAGGAAAGCTTGGAAGATATGGTTGATTTGCTAAAAACCGATTATGAAATGGCTGAGAATGCTTTGGGCGATAATCTTATCGATTATTTGCCTGAGTATTTGCCCTGTTTTTTCATCGTTTAGATACCTATCGTGCCTATATTTTTGATGCTAATTTAACGTGAATATTTTTATAACTAATTGATAATCAACTAATTATAATGTAAAAAATATATTTTTTCGATAAATTATAAATTATGTTTAAAATAAAATT
>JALONJ010000402.1 GCA_025455045.1 Microscillaceae bacterium
TTTATTTTAAATATAATTTATAATTTACCGAAAAAATGTATTTTTTACATTATAATTATTTGATTATCAATTAGTTATAAAAATATTCACGTTAATTTATTAATTCCAATAAGTCTTTAAATCCTTCCTCATCCATTTCATCAATACTTTGCTCAAGGACTTGTTTCCAACGTTTGACACTTTCACTACCCTTGTCTTCAATATTTTTGAGGATTTTTCGGACATCCGCATTGAATAACTCCTCTTGAAATACTGCCAATTGGGGAACAAAATCTTGTAAGTAAACTTTTTCGGAGTCGGTTAGCAATAATTCTCCTTGATGTTGGTTTTCGGAGTTTTTGGCAGTGTTTTCTTCTACCATTTCCAAATCAAAGGCAAAAGTAGTCCCCTTGCCCACTTCCGATTCAATCAAAATCTGACTGCCGTGTGCCTCCACAATGGTTTTGCAGAAAGTCAAGCCGATACCGACTGATTTTGCCGCGCCGATGTTTTTGGCATTGGGGTTCGAGAAAGGCAAGAAAATTTCTTCAAATTTTTCCTTCGAAATGCCCATTCCGTTGTCTTTTATGGCAATTCTATGGTATTTTTTGGTTGTGTCGTCAGTGATTATTTCGGTATAAAATTCAATTTTACCGCCATTGGCTTGAGATTCAGAATATTTAATGGCGTTGCTCAATAAATTTTCCAAGACTCTTTCAATGTATTTATATTCAAAAACGGCTTGGGCGTTTTCGGGAATGGTATTGATGATTTCGGGCAAATCATTTTTAGCTTCGCTGATGGTGATAATTGCCTCAGTAACAGCCCGATGCAAAGAAGCAGTTTGGGGCTGGAGTTGCATTTTGTCAGCCCGATACACATCCATAATGTCGTTTATCAAGGCAAACATCATCTTGGCGCGGTCGTGAATCATTGCCAAACGTTCTTTTTCGGTAAATTTGGGATAATCAGCTTGACTGTAATTCAAAATCGGGTTCAAGGGATTGCGCAAGTCGTGATTGACCGCCGAAATCATCAAATCTTTGGTCGATTGCAAAGATTCCATTTCTTGGTTGCGAATTTCCAAAATCTCTTTTTGGCTTTGGCTTTCTTCCAGAAGTTCCGCGAGTTGGGTGCTACTTTCGCTGAGTTGGTCGCGTTGGAGTTCGACCATATCACTTTATTGGCGCAGTTCTTCGGTCAAAGCCTCCAATTCTTGATTTTTACCTTCCAAATTCCGTTTTTCATCATCTAGGGCTTGGAGATTTTCGGCATTCTCGATGGCAATGGAAGTGTAAATAGCCAAATTTCTTAAAATATTCAAGTGATAATCATTGTAAGCATCTTTTTGGTAGGCTTGCACACTCATTACACCCAAAATTTTTTCTTGGTTGTTGAGCAAAGGAATATAAATCAAAGATTGAGGTTCTTCTGATTCAGAGCCATCGGCTAATTCACCGGTACCTTTGAGGGTATAATGCTCTAGGTGGTGGCTCATATCATTAATCAAAATTTCTTTTTTTTCCTCAATACACTTGACTGCCAATTGGGTTTTGTCTTGCATACTGCGGGTATAAGGCAAATAAGCTACACCTCGCTCCATTGCTAATTCATAGCTAATCAATTGCTTATCTTCTTGATAAATACCTACGCCAAAAATTGTGGCATCCATCAATTGATTGATATTCTCATACAATTGCCCAAAAATGGTTTTGAATTGAAGGCTGGAAGTGATTTTTTTGCCGATTTCACTCAAAAGCATCACATTTTCATTGACTTGTTCCAGATTATCGCGCTGAGTAGCCAATTCTTCGGCTTGTTGCGAGAGTTCTTCGGCTTGTTGCTGGATTTCTTCGTTTTTTTCTTGGAGTTGGCGATTGGTTTTTTGTTGTTTTTGATTGCGCCGCGCCAAGAAAATTGCCAAACCCACTACCACCGATACCATCACCAAAGCCAAGACTAAAAACAAAGTAGTGCGCTGATTTTGGGCCGCTTGCAAACTTTTATCTTTTTCCAATAACGTAATTTTATCATTTTGTTTTTCCAATTCAAAGCTTACCCGATTAGCTTCGGCTTTGAGTTGGGTTTCGGCACTAAAGAGGCTGTCTTTGAGATGATGATATTTTTTTTGGTAGGTATAAGCATTTTTGAAGTCTTGTTGGTTGGTAAAAGTATTCAATAAACCTTCGTAGGTATGCAGTAAATCTGACATTTCGCCCACCGAGGTTTGCATTGCTTTCTGATAGTTTTCCAAAGCTTTGGTATGATTTCCTTGTTCGCTATAAATATCGCCCATTACATTATAAATATAAGGGTAAACGGCTATATCCTCAATGGCTTGAGCAACTTGTAATCCTTCTGATAGGGTTTTTAGAGCATCTTGATAGTTCTTTTGTAAGAAATATACTTCGCCTAATGTAACAATAAAAGTGGTGTAATCAATCTTATTGTCTTCTTTTTTTATTAAAGTCAAAGCTTTGTTGATGTAATTCAATGCTTGAGCAATAGAATCGGGCTGGGTTGCTCGCTGTCGAATATACAAATCCGCCAAATTATTATAGATACCCGCAATTGATATTGAATCGGCAGAATTGGTATAAACCATCTGTTTCAAAAAATGAGCCTTACCCAAAGCAAAATTCTTCAAACTACTGTAACTAATGCCCAATAAATTATGAATTGGTTGAGTAAGCAAGCTATCTTTTTTGGTTTCGGCAATTTTCAGGGCTTTTAAGCCACACTCAAGGGATTGGGTATAATCACCAACTGCTATATAATAATTTCCCAAAGTCTGGAGATTTTTTGCCAAAATCGTCTTGTCTTTGAGTTGATTAGCCAATTTTACACTTTTTAGTAAATATTCTAATGCTTTGGCATATTTACCGGTTCGTTGGTAAAAATCGCCTATTCGTGCATAAGCTAGAGCCATAAGATTTGGGTCTTGGAGGTTTTCGGCAAGTTGAAGAGCCTGATTGTAATTAGCCAAAGCATTTTTATTATCGCCCTTTTGATAATAAAAACGCCCCAAATACAAATGTATGGGAATGGATCCTTTGGTAAACTTTAGCTTTTGAGCTAGGGAGAGATTGCTTTGAGCTGTTTTAAAACCTTTTTCAAAATCACCTATCATTTGATATTGTTTCACAATTTCATTTAAGGTGTTTACTTTACTGGTGTCTTCTTTGGCATTTTTCAGCACTTTGAGCAGGCTGTCGATTTTGGCTTTATTTTGGGCGAAAGCCAAGCCCCAGAAGCCCCCTAGCCCCCGAAGGGAGAATGAAAAAATGAAAATAATTAAAATTCTGATAATCAATGACTTATGTAACTTCGGCAAAGTGTGAAACTTTGCTAAATTTTGGAAAAGATTTTTTGGAATATTAGTCAATAGCATAATGTCTTGTTTTTTGTAGATTAAACTCGAAATTTAAAATTAAAATGTTGTAACTCGAATCTTGAAGTAGTAAATTGACCTATATCTAGTTATTTGCTACTCGCAAGTGCTGGCGTGAGCGTTTCTAAGTTAAAACAACTCAAAAACTCAAAAATATTTTTGAGTTTGTGCTTGAGTGTTAATTTTTTGTGTTTGAGTGAGGCGAATATGTGTCGGAATGAAATGCTGGTAATTAATATAAAACTGGGCGACTAGCTGTATTGAGGTTAAACATAGAATCTGCTCATTTTGGCAAATCAATCACTTTTTATTGCTGAACTATTGCTATCTACCGCGAAGCGAACTTACTTTGCAAACAAAAAGAGAACTCGATGCCCGAAATTTTAGAAAGCTGTCCCATTTGCCAAAACTCGCAACTCAATCCGTTTGTTATTTGCCAAGATTATACGGTAAGTCAAGCCCGTTTTTCGATTGTGCAATGCCAAAATTGTGGTTTCAGATTTACCAATCCACGCCCCACCGAAGCCGAAAGCGGACAGTACTACCAATCCGAGAATTATATTTCGCATAGCAATACCCGCAAAGGGCTTATCAATCAATTGTACCAAGTTGTAAGACAACGCGCCTTGCGGAGCAAATTGCGCCTGATTAATCAATTGCTTGAACCCAACGCTGCCAAAAAAATCCTAGATTATGGCTGTGGAACGGGGGCTTTTTTGCATACCTGCCAACAAAACGGCTGGCAAATTGCCGGAGTAGAGCCGGATGCCGGTGCGCGCAGTCAAGCCCAAAGCCTGACCCACACGCCGATTTTTAGCGATATTTTTCAGCCTGAGTTTGCCCAAGCTACTTATTCGGTTATCAGTCTTTGGCACGTCCTCGAACACGTCCACCAACTTGACCGCACCCTTGAGCAACTCAAAGCCTTGTTAGCTCCCGAAGGTACATTACTGATTGCTGTACCCAATAGCAATTCGCAAGATGCCCAAAAATTTGGTGAACATTGGGCGGCGTACGATGTACCGCGTCATTTGTACCATTTTGTGCCGGAAACAATGGAAAAACTACTCGCCAAACACCAGTTGAAACTGGTCAAATACCTGCCGATGTATTATGATGCGTATTATATCAGCCTTTTGAGCCAAAAATATCAAAAAAACGCTGTCAATTATTTTACGGCTTTTTGGCAGGGCTGGCAATCTAATCAATGGGCAAAACGCCACCACAACAACTACTCAAGCGTAATTTATATCATCAAAAAATAAACTCAAAGAACTTATACCTTGGTGGCTATGCGCAATTTGGCACTTCGGGCGCGGTTGTTTTGGGCAATTTCGGCATCACGAGGCACAATGGGCTTGCGATTGACGGCTTCAAAAGGCACGTAGTAATTGCCATAAATATCGCGCTCAACTTCGCCCGAAAACTTGCCCTTTTGGATATAGTTTTTGACCAAGCGGTCTTCCAACGAATGATAAGCCATCACGACCAATCGACCGCCGGTCTTGATGGTATCTTGAGTTTGCAAGAGCATTTCTTCTAGGGCTTTCATTTCGTCATTGACTTCAATTCGCAAAGCCTGAAAAACTTGCGCTAAGTATTTGTTGGTCAAGCCTTTGGGAGCGTAAGGTTGCACAATTTTTTTCAAATCTTCAATAGTCTCAACCTGCTTTTTGAGTCGCTCGCGCACGAGGGCAATGGCGAGCGTGCGGGCATTTTTGATTTCGCCATAAATCCCAAAAATTTTGTGCAACTCGGTTTCTGAATATTCATTGACAATGGCTTGAGCGGTCAGTTCGGCGTTTTTATCCATTCGCATATCCAAATCGCCTTCAAAACGGATAGAGAAGCCTCGCTCCGGGGTGTCAATTTGGTGGGAAGATATGCCCAAATCAGCCAATATGCCATCTACTTGGTTTACTTTGTGCAGGCGCAGGTATTTTTTGAAATAGCGAAAATTGGCTTGAATGAAGGTAAAATTATCTTGAGTGATTTTTTGGGCTTCGGCGCGGGCATCTTCATCTTGGTCAAAAGCCAATAAACGCCCCTCGGGAGCTAATTTGTCCAAAATAGCTTGCGAATGACCACCTCCCCCAAAAGTCAGGTCGACATAAGTACCTTGGGGATTGATATGCAAACCTTCTAAACACTCGGTAAGCATTACGGGGGTGTGATATGCCATCATTTGTATAAGATGATTTTTTGTATTAACAATGGTTTGTGGAGTTCCGAGTTCCGAGTTTCGGGTTTCTAGTTCCGAGTTTCGGGTTTCTAGTTCCGAGTTTCGGGTTTCTAGTTCCGAGTTTCGGGTTTCTAGTTCCGAGTTTCGGAGGCAAGATATGTCAATATGTGATAAAATTGTCAGGGAATATTGCTATAATTTAGTTTGCCAAAATATAGTAACTCATTGGTTGTCAAGGATTTGCGCGCCGGATGGAAGCCTCTGGTAGAGACCCCGCTTGCGCCCGCGCCCTACATAGGGTAGGGTTTTCGAACCCTACCCTATGTAGGG
>JALONJ010000403.1 GCA_025455045.1 Microscillaceae bacterium
CTTATTTTTAAATATGATAAAAATGAGCAGGATAAAAATGAAGATGATAAAAAAAAGGATAATAAAAATATGATTTTGCGCATCTATCCGATTGATTTGTCATCGGTTTAGCAGTTTATCAAACAAAAATCCCTCAGATTTACCAAAGTCTGAGGGATTTTGTTTATTGATGATAAGTAATTTTATTGCATATTTATTGGATTCAATTTTTTTTTAATTCCTTGATAATCAATTGTTTATAGATATTTTAACCCAAGTAAGGCTTCAGTGTTTTGCTTCTTGAGGTATGGCGCAGGCGGCGAATCGCTTTTTCTTTGATTTGGCGTACTCGCTCACGGGTGAGGTTAAATTTTTCGCCTATTTCTTCCAATGTCAAAGCACTTTCGCCATTGAGACCAAAATAAAAAGCTACCACATCGGCTTCGCGCTGGCTGAGAGTGGCGAGCGCGCGTTGCACTTCCTTGCGCAATGAGTCGCTCATCAAGGCAAAATCGGGAGTTTGGATGCTTTCGTTTTCCAATACATCTAGCAAACTGTTTTCTTCGCCCTGTGCAAAGGGAGCGTCCATTGAAATATGTCTGCCCGAAATCCGCATGGTGTCCACTACTTCGGCAGTTGCCAGCTCGAGTACTTCGGCTAGTTCTTCGGGCGAGGGTTCGCGCTCGTAGCGTTGCTCAAGCTCCGAAAAAGTTTTGGAAATTTTGTTCAAAGATCCTACTCGGTTGAGGGGCAGGCGCACAATCCGCGACTGCTCGGCAAGAGCCTGCAAGATAGATTGGCGAATCCACCACACAGCATACGAAATAAATTTGAAACCGCGCGTCTCATCAAACCTTTGGGCGGCTTTAATCAGCCCCAAATTACCTTCATTAATCAAATCGCCTAGCGATAAGCCTTGGTTTTGGTACTGTTTGGCAACCGACACCACAAATCGCAAGTTGGCTTTGGTAAGCCGCTCGAGGGCGTACTGGTCGCCGTCTTTGATACGCTTGGCAAGTTCTACTTCTTCATCGGGCGAGAGCAAGTCAACTTTGCCAATTTCTTGGAGGTATTTGTCCAGCGATTGGCTCTCGCGGTTTGTGATTTGTTTACTGATTTTGAGTTGTCGCATCGAGAACAGAGGTTAGATTAGTCAAAATGAATACCGGTTTTTAAAATGATAATAACTTGATAATCAAGCATTTACATTCAATTTATTTTTTACTGATGATTTGTTGATGTTTTGTCGATAATTATGCTAAATAGATGTTTATGAAACGAAAATCTCACTTGCTAAATTATAGAATTAATTTAAGTAACATTCAAAAGGTAAACCAAAAAAAAATATTTTAAGGTTTTATTGCAAATTTAGGGTAAATATATTGGGTAATTCATCTACAAATCAAAAGATTATACGGATTAGCATTTGAGAAAGTTTTTATATAACAATAGTTTGGATATTAGGCTGATTGCTAGCGGTGAAGGCTTTTGCTAATTTGGGCGAAATATATTTTGTAAATACTTGATAATCAGTGTGTTATGAATTTAATTTAATCTTTATAATTGTCTAAACCTATCATATAACCTTCTGATAATCAAATATTTACATAAAATATCAAAAATATCGGCATAAAAAAATTAACTGGCAAATAATCACCTTTATTTCAAAATTTTTTGCCGCAATTCATCTAATTCTTGGGCTTGCCGTTTGAGATTTTCTTGACTTTCCATCAACTCGAGCATATTTTGCTTGAGTTCGCGCTCATTGGTTTGCAAGCGGTCATTGATGGCTTGTATCTCGAGTTCTTTTTGTTTAATCTCATCAAGATTGATAAAAATACCGGTAGATACGATTTGCTTGGCGGTTTGGCGCGGGCTAGAGATAGCCTTGACCCATACCCACTTGCCCGTTTGGTGTTGCATTTGCCCCTCCCAATTGAAGGTACTCAAGGTTTGTAAACTATGATTTTGGGCTTGATAATACGCTTGTCGATGTGCTGGATGAATGATTTGGGTCAGTTGTCGGCTGTCCAAATTTTTAAATTCTTGGGGCGTATAACCCAACAAATTTTGGATATAATCCGATACAAACCTAAATCCAACTTGCTGATTATCAAGTTCTAAAGTAAATTGATACAATACTCCGGGCGTGTTTTGGCTAATATCTTGCAAAAGTTCTTCACCGGCTAACAATTGTTGGTTTTTGGCTAAAATTTCTTTTTCAAATTCGCGGTTTTTTTCAAAGGTTTTTTTGAGCATTTTTTCATTGCTCTGCATTTTTTGATTAGCCAATTCCAACTCATATTGCTTGGTGTTGAGTTCAATCAGTTTGTTTTGCAACTCAACCTCTCGGTTTTTGAGTTGGCTATTCATTTCATTGATGGCTTGGGTTTGTTGTTTGAAATCAGAAATATCCATAAAAATCCCCACAAACAAAATAAAATTACCTTGCTGAGTACCGGCTCCCGAAGTACCTCTTATCCATCGCCAGTTACCGTTTTTGGCACACATTCGCCCTTCCCAATCAAACTCGGCTTGGTGTTTAAGGGTCTGATATTGGGCTGTTTTGAAAGTTTCTAGGTCGTTGGGGTGAATAATTTGCCAAAATGCGTCATTGTCCATTCCTACAAATTCTTCTTTGCTGTAGCCCAAGATTTTTGATACATAATCTGATACAAAGCTAAAATACCCGAGTTTGGTCGTCACATCAAACTTAAATTGATAAATCATACCCGGCGTGTAGCGATATATTTCTTGAAAAATGAGGGTATTGGCTTCCAATTCTTGGTTTTTGTGCTTCAAATCATCTTCGGTTTGCCGATTTTTTTCAATGGCTTTGCGCAATACAGCCTGATTGCTCTGAAGTTTGGCATTGCTGGTAGCCAACTCGTCTTGCTTTTGGCGCATCATTTCTTCATTGGCTTTCAATTCAGCAAGCACTCTATCAAGGTCTTTTTGGGTTTGAATATCATTGATAAATCCGGCAATGCGTACTGCCTTGCCCTGATTGTCGCGCAAAACGGTAGCTACGGCTCTAAACCAGCGATATTCGCCCGATTTGATACACAAGCGATGCTCGTGGTCAAACACCGTTTGATTGCTCACATCTTTGAGTTGCGCGACAAATTCTTTTTGCAATAAAAGAGCATCATCTGCGTGAATGATTTTGAGCCAACTTGCCAATACATTGGGAAATTCGGCGGGCGAATAGCCCAAGGATTTCAACAATTGTGGCGACCAGATAAAAGGCGTTTCGGCAGTGATTATGCCATCTTCCGGCACTACCATATCCCACATACCATCACTTGCCGAGCGAGTAATGAGGTCCGCACGCTCAAGGGTAGCCCGCAATTCGGCAGTTTGGTTCTCAACTTCTTGTTCGAGGTTGGCTTTGAGCAACTCCAGTTCATTTTGCTTGCTACGCATCAACTCTTGAGTACTGGTAAGTTCCTCCATATTTTGGCGCATTTCTTCTTCTTGGGTGCGCAGGGCATCGGTCTGGACTTTCAACTCTTTGAGCAGAGCTTGCGTGTTTTCGTTGTTTTTGACCGATACAATGGTGATTGCCAAACTTTCACAAACGCGCTCAATAAACTCAACTTCATATACCTCAAGCGGTTTAAAAGAGGCTATTTCCAAGATACCCTCCACTTGGCTGTTGGTCTGAATAGGCAAAATCAGCAAATAATTGGGGCTGGCATCACCCAAGCCCGAAGTAACGCGCAAATAATCTTGAGGTACATCGGTCAAATATACTTTTTCGCGCTCGAGATAGACTTGCCCTAGCAAAGTTTCGGCATAATCAGGATTGATTTTAATTCTTTTTTCCAAGTATTTTTTACGCTGATAAGCATAAGCGGTTATCAAATCCAAATGAACCAATTGATTGGTTTGGGGATAAGCTACAAACAATCCACCTTGGTTGCCGCCTACATATTCAATCAAAGCCGGTAAAATTGCTTCGCCCAGTTCGCTGAAACTTGAGTTGTGCGTGCGAATAATATCCGAAAACTTAGCCAATCCTTGGGCTATCCAATTGCGTTTATCTTCTTCTACTCCTACTTTGAGCAGTTTATCCCGCATTTGCAACAATGAATTGCCCAAAACATCTTTTTCGCTCTGGGCAGTGTATGATTGTTCAAAATTGCCTTCCCCAATTTGCACAGCAAAGTCGCCGGCTTTTGCCAAATTGTCGGCTAATTGATTGATGGCTTGATACATCACCCCAAACTCATCGGTGGTAATGGTCAGGCGGCGCGGAATTTCGCCTTTTGCCAATTGATTGAGCAAGCGAGTAATGCGATAAATCGCCCTTTGAATACCATCTAATAAAATAAAGCTCACTATCACCGCCCCCAAAAAAAGGCTTAGAGCCATCACCCAAGCCCCTGTATTTATCAAATCTAAGCCACGATTGATGACTGTCAAGTTTTCTTTAATTTCTTGAGTTTGGATTTGGTTGAGGTCTTCAATAATTTTTTTGATTTGTAGGCGGGCTTCTCGCCCCATTTTCATTACTTTTTGCCCCAGGCTGTCGCGGATTTGGGTACTACGGGTTATTTTTTGCAACAACACTTGGGCATTGGCGGAATCTGTAGCTGTGAGTTTAAGATTTAAAATATTTTCTTTTTGCTCAAAATAATTGATGATTTGAATATGATTGCTGAATAGTTGGCGTGCCAAAACATCTAATTGCTTAATCTTAGCTGTGTATTGAGGGTTGTTGAGCTTGTCAATTACTTGCTGCAAACTATCCAAGGTCGAGTAGATGGACTTGTCCCAAGTATCCAAAATTAATTGTTTCGAGTTGGCAGTTTGAGTCATCAAATGCGCCCGCAAATATACCGCCGAAGTGGTTACTTCGCCATACAATTGATTGCCTAAGACGAGTATGGGGTAGTTTTGGGTCTGAATTTTTTGGTTAATTCGTTTGGTTTGCGTGTTTTGCAGCCAAACAAATATACTGAAAATCAGACAAATAACAACGATAAATCCAATACCTAAGATGGTTTTAAATCTTAGATTATTGTTGAATATAGAATGATTAGAACCATTCATTAATTTTTTTTCTAAATCCATTCCAAGCGGTTTAGTTGATTTAATGTTGAACCAATGTAGTCTGATTTTAGGAAAAAACGTACTTCAAAAATCAGTCAATATTTATAAAAATCTTTAAATTATTCTAAAAAAATCTTAGAATAGTCATTTATAAAAAAGCATAGGAATTAATAATTAATAATTAGAGACTAGGAAGTAAAAATTATATAAATACCTGATAATCAATCATTTATATAATTGTAACCCAGCCTTTAGGCTGTGCCTCCCACAGCCCAAAGGCTGGGTTACATTCTTATTTGTCAAAAGTCAAAGATTAGCAACTAATTACATTTTTACAAATATTAATTGTTTGTATTTATTCCTTAGGAACAAGAAAAAATAATGCGTACAATATTTTTTGGTAACATATTGACCTTCAGGTAATTACAAAATTATTCATTTTACATTATTCACTATTCATTTCTTATCTATTTTGAAGATAAATTTCTAAAAAAAGAAAATGGAATTTAGAATCTTCGCTACTTTTCAGGAATTGCCGAAGGCAATTCAATTGAATTCTGAAAAGCTCTCGCTTTTCAGTGATTCTGAACGAAGTGAAGAATCTAAAGCGTTGATTATCAAGAGTTTCAGATTCTTCGCTTCGCTCAGTCAAGAGTTTCAGATTCTTCGCTTCGCTCAGAATCACTGAAATTGATAAATTTCATAAAAAAGATTTTCATTCCTGAAAAGTGGTGAAGAACCGGAATTTAGTTTTAAACAACTGATAATCAATTAGTTATAAAATTACATTTCATTTTTAAATTCAAAAATCTGAAAATTCAAACTTAAGACTATTTCATTTGCGCCAAATGATGTTTGAGATGCACTACATAGTCTTCTGCCAAATAACGTAGCGTGTGCAATTCTACTTTGCCTTTGCCGGTATCGCAAGTCTTTTCCAAATTTTTTTGGGGTAAGTTGCTCAATATCAAGCAAATATGGCGATTGAGCAAAACCCATAGTTGAATCAAATCTTGAGAACTATAGTCTTGATAATGTTGCGATTTGACCCAAAAATCTTGGTCATAAACTATTTTGGGCTGGGGTTCATACTGCCCACACACAAATCGGCGAATGTTGTTTTGGGCTGAATCAATTAAATGTCCTATAATTTCTTTTTTGCTCCATTTGTTGGGTTGAGGTTTGAAAGCAAGTACTTCCTCGGACAAAGACTGAAAAAAACTAGCGTACTCGGCGATTAGGTTGGTAAGTTCTTGTACTACTGCTTGCATAAGTTAGGAGTTAGGAATTAATAATTGGGAATTAGGAATTATTTAATTACCTGATTTTCAATTGATTATGTTTTTAAAAAATTTACTTTATTTCAATATGTGTAACAAAACTAATTTTATAATTATTTAAAAACATATAACTATCTGATTATCAATGAGTTATGTTTTTAATTCAAATTATCTAACTTATTGATTACCAAGTAGTTATAAATTTCAATAAACTAATTTTAAAAACTGCCCCATATATTGTTATTTTGTATCTATTCCTTAGGAGTTTTTGAGCCAAAAAAATACTATTTTTGAGGCTAACCTTTTGTATTGTTTAGGCTTGTAAAACTAATAGCTTTGGTAAAAAGTTTCAAACTATTTAAATCGATTTTTAAATGATTTTCAAAATAAAACAAATGATAATTTATTGATTATCAATGATTTATGGATTTTATGAATAATTATCCAAATTGCATATTCAATTTTAAACATCTAAAAATATAATTTTTCGGTTTTAGAATAGTATTATTTAAAAATAATTTCTAATTTTCTTCAATAATTTACTTGAAAAATTGAATAATTGCTATGTCCAATTTATCATACATCCACGGCGCGAGCCAAACGCCGCTTTTGGGCGAAACCATCGGCGAAAATTTGCGCAAAACCGTTGCCAAATTCGGCAACCGCGAGGCATTGGTCTGCGCTCATCAAGATTTTCGTTGCGATTATCATACCTTGTGGACACAAGTGGAACAAGTCGCCAAAGGCTTGTTAGCTTATCAAGTCAAAAAAGGCGATAGAGTAGGCATTTGGTCGCCCAATCGCTACGAATGGGTAATCATTCAATATGCTACCGCCCGAATTGGCGCAATATTAGTCAATATCAATCCGGCTTATCGAGTTCACGAATTGGAATATGCCCTGAGACAATCGGGCGTGAGTTTATTGATTACTGCGCAAAGTTTCAAAACCAGCAATTATGTAGAGCTGATTGCCCAAGCTCGCCCGCAATGCCCTGATTTACAGCAAGTGATTGTTTTGGATACCGAGTGGCAAGATTTATTGGCTAAGGGCAAATCCATCACCGATGCGGATTTGGCGGCTATTGAAAGTACTTTGCAATTTGACGACCCCATCAATATACAATATACTTCCGGCACTACAGGTTTTCCCAAAGGAGCTACTTTATCGCATCACAATATTTTGAACAATGGCTATTTTGTGGGTTTGCGTTGTAATTATACCGAAAATGACCGCGTATGTATTCCAGTCCCTTTCTACCATTGCTTTGGAATGGTAATGGGCAACTTGGGCTGCACTTCGCACGGGGCTTGTATGGTGATTCCGGCGGAGTCGTTTGAGCCATTGGCAGTGCTTCAAACCGTAGAAAAAGAGCGTTGCACTTCCTTGTTTGGGGTGCCGACTATGTTTATCGCCGAGCTACAACACCCTGATTTTCAAAGGTTTGACTATTCTTCGCTTCGCACCGGCATTATGGCGGGTTCGCCTTGCCCGGTGGAGGTAATGAAACAAGTCAAAGACAAAATGAATATGCGTGAGGTTACGATATGCTACGGAATGACCGAAACCTCGCCTGTATCTACTCAAACCGAAAAACACGCTCCTCTGGCGAAGCAAGTAGCAACAGTTGGCACGATTCAAGACCACGTAGAAATAAAAATTGTCAATCCCGAAACCGGCGCAATTGTACCAAGAGGGGTAAGCGGCGAACTTTGTACGCGCGGCTACTCGGTAATGTTGGGCTATTGGAACAATGAACAAGCGACTGCCGCCGCTATTGACCGTGCGGGCTGGATGCACACCGGCGACTTGGCAACAATGGACAGCGAAGGCTATGTAAATATTGTGGGCAGAATCAAAGATATGATTTTGCGCGGTGGCGAAAACATCTACCCGCGCGAAATTGAGGAGTTTCTTTATACGCACCCGGCGGTAGCCGATGTGCAAGTGATAGGCGTACCCGATTTGAAATACGGCGAAGAAGTAATGGCTTGGGTCAAACTCAAAGAAAATCAGACAGTTAGTTCTGAAGAATTGACTACCTATTGCAAAGCCAATATTGCTCATTACAAAGTACCCCGCTATTGGCGATTTGTGGACGGCTTCCCGATGACTGTTACCGGCAAAATCCGCAAGGTAGAAATGCGCGAAATATCTATTCAAGCACTGGGCTTAGAAGCGGCGGCGAGCGTAAAAACTGCTTGATGGTTCAAGCATAATAATTTGATAATCGCGTATTTAAAATGGTTCTTCACCACTTTTCAGGAATTGCCTTTGGCAATCCCTCTCGCTTTGTCATTCTGAGCGAAGCGAAGAATCTGAAACTCTTGATAATCAACGTTCTCATTCCTGAAAAGTGGTGAAGAACCTTTAAAATTTTATAAGCCATTGATTATCAATTAGTTATGCAATTATTATATCACTACTCATTGTAAAACCGATTCCAAATACTACCTTTGCCGATTATTTCGCCTTATATTTCATATCATTGAAGACATTTTTAAGAGCCATTCAACTTACTCAACCCATCGGTGGTATAGCTTTGGCTTATTTTATTTACGCTTTTTTTTACAATGTATTTGGCTTGGTCAATTTTGTATTGCTCAAACCCCTGCTAGATGTTTTGTTCAATTCGGTTGAGCCTACCGCCTTGCAAAAATACCTCACCCCGCCCGATTTTAGTTGGAGTTTGGCTTATTTTGAACGCACTTTTAATTATTATTTTGCGCAAATCATTGTGCATTATGATAAATTTACCGCTTTACAATTTGTGTGTGTTATCATTGTAATATCGGTTTTATGCAAAAATTTATTTTATTATCTTTCAATGCTTACCCGCGAATCTATCAAAGTAAATGTGATTAAAAACGCGCGCGGTAAGCTCTATCACAAAATTACGGCTCTCCAATTGGGGTATTTTTCCAATCAACGCAAGGGCGATTTGTTGGCGCGAATGACTGCCGATGTGGGCGAAGTAGAAGGGGCATCACAGTTTGGCTTAGACTTGGTATTGCGCGACCCTTTGGCATTGATTCTTCATTTTGTTATTTTGTTTAGTATTTCGGTCGAGATGACCTTATTTACTTTGCTTATTTTACCCATTTCGGGAGGTTTGATTGCTTTATTGAGCAAAAAACTGCGCCGCAAATCTATCGCCGGTCAGCAATACATTGCCAATGTAGTCAGTATTGTGGAGGAGACTTTGGGGGCGTTGCGCATTATCAAAGCCTACAATGCCACAGGCTATGTAAGGCAAAAATTTGACGATGCCAACCAACAATATGGCAGACAAATTTACTCCATCGCGCGTACCCGCGAGTTGGCTTCGCCTTTTTCGGAGTTTGCCGGAGTGTTTGTGGTAGCTTTGATTTTGTTGTACGGCGGAAGCTTGATTTTGAGTGATAATTCTTCGCTTTCGGCGAGTGAATTTATTATGTATTTGGTGATTTTTTCCCAAATCATCACACCAGCCAAAGCCATCTCCACAGCTATTGGCAATATTCAAAGAGGGCTGGCGGCTTCTGAACGCATTTTTGAAATCTTGGACACCCCCACCCAAATCCAAGACCAAACCAATGCCCAAAAATTGACGAGTTTTGAGCAACAAATTGCGTTTAAAGATGTTTCTTTTCGATACGAGGAACGTTGGATTTTGCAAAACATCAATTTTACCCTCCAAAAAGGTGAAAAAGTAGCTTTGGTAGGCGAAACCGGTAGTGGCAAATCGACTATTGCCGATTTGATTCCCCGATTTTATGATGTGCAAGTCGGCGAAGTATTGATTGATGGCATCAACGTCAAAAATTTGCAAAACGAATCACTCTTGGATAAAATGGGCATTGTAACCCAAGAAGCCATTTTGTTTAATGATACGATTTACAACAATATTGCCTTTGGTACGCCCCACGCTAGACCCGAAGCCGTAGAACAAGCCGCCCAAATAGCCAACGCTCACGACTTTATTCTCAAAACCGAACAAGGCTATCAAACCGTAGTGGGCGACCGCGGTATGAAGCTCTCGGGGGGACAAAAACAACGTATTACGATTGCGCGAGCCATTTTGAAAAATCCACCGATTTTGATTTTAGACGAGGCTACTTCGGCTCTGGATACCGAATCCGAAAAATTGGTGCAAGATGCCTTACACAATCTGATGCAACATCGCACGGCACTTATCATCGCCCACCGCCTGAGTACGGTACAAGATGCTGACAAAATTTTGGTTCTCAAAAACGGGCAAATTGTGGAAGAAGGCAACCACGAAACTTTGATGCAAAAAGAAGATGGCATTTATAAAAGATTAAATCTATTGCAAACGAATTGAAGGTATAATTTTTTAGAAAATATCGATAAAGCAAAATTATTATAAGTATTTGATTATCAATGATTTACATCAAAATATTGCATTTGCTAAACCAAACTTTTTAGTCGTAATAACTTGATAAATAGCTAAATAAATAAATGGACAAAGTAGTAAGATTTGTAAAAAATGTGCTGATACTCGGTTTTTTGGTCATTTTGAGTATGGCATATTATGAACTAGCCGACCGATTTGCGCCGGTTACGCTCTACCGCGATGCGTATGGGCATAGTGCGTTTGCGACTGACCATCATACTTTTTTTTATGTGTCGTTTTTGTTTTTTATCATTTTGAATATGTTTATCTCAATGATAGCCAAAATTGTCCGCGAAATGCCTTTGGGACGCTTACAAGTGCCTCATCGAGATTTTTGGCTCAAAGATAGCGACTCGCAAGACCGCCTCCGCGCAGTATTGCTGGCTTGGGTGTATGGCTTTGCCGTAATTCTCAATGCCTTTTTGACCATTCTCACCGCCAAAATTTGGTTTGTGAATCGCAGTATTGGCGGGCAATTGTACGAATACGGTTTACTCTCACTTACCTTAGTTGTTTTGTTAGGGATTTGGATTGGCTTTATTTTTTATCGCCTTCGCATCCGTCGTGAAGAGTATATTACCTAAACTTAAATCAAATGAATGTCTCTGATTTTCAATCAATTAGTTATTCACCTGAGAAGGATTTGATGTATATTTCGGTCAATGAAAACAGTGTCGATATGGATGACGACGATTTTAAAGCCTCGCAATGGGAGATAATTCGACAGTTGAAAATCTATAAGCCCAAAAGAGTTTTGACTGATTTGCGGCGATTGGCTTTTACTGTTTCTATCGAGTTACAAAGATGGCAAGGCGAAGTAATAGCCCCCGAGATAGCCAAAACCGGCGTAAAATTAGGGGCTTATATAATGCCCAAAGAGTTTTTTGTGCATTTGGGAATTGAGTTGGTTGTAGATGAATTGGTAGAGGGGGTTGAAAAGCTGGACACCCCTTTATTGGTTCGATATTTTGATGATAAGGCGAGTGCTGAGGAATGGATCTTGCACCAAAGTATATAAATGCTTGATAATCAGATAGTTAAAAAGCCGGTTGATTTGTACAAATCAA
>JALONJ010000404.1 GCA_025455045.1 Microscillaceae bacterium
CTCGCTTTTCAGTGATTCTGAACATTACCAAGCAAAATGAATATTTTGCGAAGGTAGCGAGCGAAGCTCTGAAGAATCTAAAGCGTTGATTATCAAGAGCTTCAGATTCTTCGCTTCGCTCAGAATCACTGAAATTGATAAATTTCAGAAAAAAATTCTCATTCCTGAAAAGTGGTGAAGAACCTTTTTGATAATTGAAAAAATAATTTTGTCATACATATTGCTTTATAGTTTGATTTGTTTGTTAAACTGTGCAATAGAGTTGGGTTGCCCCATTACATATAAATTATCGTCCAACAAAATCTTAGTTTGTTTATTTATCTCAATGATGAGCGACTCTTGTCGTTGAATGGCTAAGATATTGACTCCATACATTTGGCGAATATCGCTATCTCCCAAACATTTGCCCACAAAATTGGCATCAGGGTTTTGTACATTAAGGCAACTAACGCGCAAATTGGGAATTTCTAAGCCATAATATATGCCATCTAGAGGGCGGCGCGGGCGTAGAACTTGGTATTTATCGGTACGAATTACATCTACAAAACTATTGATTTCTTCTTCGGGTAGCAGGTATTTGTGCAAAACCCGAGTAAAAATCTCTACCGAAGTTTCAAATTCTTCGGCAATTACTTCGTTTGCCCCCAGCAGATGGTACTCCTCAATATCGCTGATATAACGAGTTCTTACTATAATATATACCGTTTTGCAAATGTTACGGATACTTTGTACCACCCGCTTGGTAGCGATTGGGTCAGAGATAGCAATGACCACTGCCCGAGCCTGATATACTTGTACGTGTTCGAGGATAGACACCTGTGTAGCATCTCCATACAAAATCGGTTCATTTTTGGCGACTTCCTGTCTTACAGTTTCGGGATTTAATTCGACAATTACATAGGGAATATGCGCATATTTGGCGGCTTGCACCAAATTACGCCCATTTACCCCATAGCCTATTACAATGATATGGTCCTCGAGTTGTTCAGTTGCTACTTCATTGGTGTTTACGACTCGATTATTCATACCGGCAAACAAGCCCAAGCCCTCGCGCAAAGGCGATTTGATAATCAAACCGACTATAGACTCAGCATTGAGCAATACAAATGGCGTAATTGCCATCGACAGAATAGAAACCGCCAAAAAATATTGATAGACCTCCGGCGAAAGCAGTTTGTTCTCGATTCCGATTTTAGACAAAATAAACGCAAACTCACCTACCTGAAAAAGTGCCAAACCACTTAGCAAACAAGTTCTAAGTGGATATCGGAGCAAAGCCGCCGCCAAAACAGCAATGAAACCTTTGCCAATCAATACTGCCACTACCAAAATCGAAATCAGCAAAAAATGATTGAAAACAAAATGAATGTTGAGCAACATTCCGATTGAAACAAAGAAAAAACTTGCAAAAATTTCTCGGAATGGTATCACAATACTGGTGGCTTGATGGCTATACTCCGATTCCGAAATAATAAGCCCCGCCAAAAAAGCTCCCAAAGCCAAAGACAGCCCAATGAGAGAGGTAAGCCAAGCTACCAAAAGACAAGTAACAACCACCGTAATGATAAACAACTCTCGATTGCGGGTTTTGGCTACTTCATACATCAAGTAGGGGTAGATGTAGCGCGCACTTAACCAAACCCCCAAAATGACCAAGAGGGCTTTGATACATAAATCAAGCAAACTAAGCCATACGTTGGACGAGTTACCGGCAATCAAAGGCGTAAAAAGCATCATAGGTACTACTACAATATCTTGAAAAATAAGCACTCCCAGCGCGATTTTTCCGTGCGGAGAGCTGACTTCAGACTTAGTTTGTAAGATTTTTAAAACAATAGCCGTACTGCTCAATGAAAACAAAAAACCCATAAAAACCCCTCGTTGCCAACTAAAGCCCAGCAAATACATCCACAAAGTAGTAATACCAATCGTAACCAATACTTGAAATGTACCGGCAATCAAGATGGTTTGGCGAATCGCGTACAGATTTTTTAATGAAAACTCTAATCCGATAATAAACAACAATAACACTACGCCTATTTCAGATAGCATCTCTACTTCGTGCGAAGCCTGAATAGACCCCAACCCATTGGGTCCGGCAATCATTCCGGTTAGCAAAAGACCCAAAATAGTCGGCAACCTAAACCGCTCAAAAAAATAAATAACCAACACCGACAAACCCAGAATAATTACGATTTCTCTAATCAATACAATTTCCATTTTTAGATTTGTTTTAATTTTAATATTCCAAACACGATTAAAATTCATTCAATAAACCAAAAGTAAAATTAAGTAATTACTTGATTCACAGTGGATTATATAATTCTGAATAAACTGCTTAAATAGGGTTTTAAAATTTTTTATATGAATATAAAATATTGATTTTGAACAATTTATAATTGCATCTTAGCTTGAAGCATAGTATAAGAAAACTTTTGAGACAATAAGTATCTTTTCCAAAACGTTTAGACAAATCGGCTGGTTTTATGTTTAAAATTAGCTTTTTATTTCTATTTTCTCTATATTGATGATTATTTAATTTTATAAATTACCGATTTGCCTCCACCGGAGTTTATCCGCCGCAGGTAAATTTTCAATTAATTAATCTAAGTATATGCGCTCATTTCAGTCCTTGTTTATAGGGTATCTACTGCCACTATTGTTGTTGATGAATTGCGAAAAAGCCTCGCCTCCTCAACATTATCAAAAACAAGAAAAAACCAAATACAAAGTACACCCCAACGAGCTTAAGCAAATTACCCACAAAGAAACAGTGTATGTACCTGTTTATTCCGAGATCTTTAACTATAATGAAAAGACCACACTTCCTCTCGCGGCAACTCTCAGCATTCGCAATACCGACTTGAAAAAAGCAATGTACGTTACCAAAATTGATTATTATGACAGCGAAGGCAAGCTGATAAAAAAATACATTGACCAAGCTACCAAGCTTACTGCTTTGCAAACCCATAATTATATTGTGGAATTTAGCGAGAAGCAAGGCGGAGCCGGAGCAAATTTCATCATTGAATGGGGTTATGAACAAGCAGTCAATCCCCCTATTTTTGAATGTATTATGATTAGCACCGCCAACAATCTGGGGATTTCATTTGTTACCGAAGGCAAGGTGATAGGTAGCCAAGTGTTAGTTAAGTAGCTGATAATCAATAACTTAATCATCGTATTTGCTTACCTTACTCGAATAATTATTTTTTATTTTTATATATTTTCAAAGGATTTATTACATATTTGACTGATTTTTGGGGTTTTTGCGTTAATTTTAAAATGAAATGTTTATAAATCGATATTTTTGATTTATTTGTAAATCATTGATAATCAAGCATTTAGCTGTTTTTTAAAATTTTTTATTTATAAATTTATTTCAAAAAACAAGGCTTACTCAAGCCATAACTTGCTGATAATTAGCCGTTTGTATCATCTATATTGACTAATATTTAATCTTAAAAAAAATCGTTGTATGAAATTTTTGCTGCTGAGTGTTTCCGTCTTTTTTTTATGGATCAACAATCCCCAAAATACTTTTAACACTTCTTATTCTTCCAAAAACGGGAAAGTAGGCTTGTTTTTTGACCTTACCGTAGGACAAATGAACGCTACGACCAACCAAGCCCAATCCACGCTGGATATTCAACGTGATGCAATTTTGTTCAACATCAAAGTCGATGCCTTTAAGTTTAGCAATCCCATTCTTGAACAACAATTCAAAGAAGTATATATGGAAGTGGACAAGTATCCCGAAACTACTTTTGTGGGCAAAATCAAGCAAAAATTAGATTTTAAAAACAAAGCTCCCCAAAAAGTAATGGTTGAAGGCACACTTGGTATGCACGGGGTTTCGCGCCCGCGCACCATTCCGGCTACGATGACTCTTGAGGGCGATAAAATCCGCGTCATTTCCGATTTTATGGTCAAAGCCTCTGACCATAAAATCGACATTCCTTCGGCATTTTTTGCCAATGGCAAAGACGAAATCAAAGTGAGTCTCGACATTACTTATACCAAAAACGCTAAATAAACTACCGCAATTACAAGCAAGTTCGTTTGCAATTTACTGTTTTGTGCCTGCTCCTTTGCTTCAATGCCGTTGAGCTAAGACAAGGCTGTGTTCTTAAAGCATCATTTATCGCTTAGGAATTAAGAATTGGGAATTAAGATTTACTTAATTATCTGACTTTCAATTAGTTATGATTTTAAAAATTTTACTTTATTTTGTATCTATTCCTTAATCCAATAGTTCGGACAGTTTCTAGTTTCTAGTTCCGAGTTATTTAATAAGTATCTGATAATCAGCTAGTTACATAAAATATTAAAATAGCATAACTAGCTGACCGTGTCCGCCTTTAAAGGAACTTGTCCGCCTCTGGCGGATAATCAGCCAGAAGCAGACACAGTCAATTACTTATAAAAACTGTCCGAAGTATTGTTAATCATCATTTATCCTAATGAAAACCCAAATCACTCTCGATTACTCCCAAGCGCAAAGGTTTGAAAATGAGGCGATTGCGATTGCCCTACAAATATTTGATAATTTATCGGAGGATAAATTGAATCATTTTTTTGAAATCTTAATCAATACTTATGATGATGAGCGCAATAATGCAATAGCTCATTATCAACACAATTATTCGTTGGGTTTCAAAACGCCCGGCGCGGACATCAAAAAGAAAATATTGGCTTGTGTTCCCCAAATCGCCGATGAAGGCACCCGTTTTGAATTGTTGAAATTGGAAATATTGCAGCAAATTGCCACTTGGGGAAGTTTTTTTTGGAATCGGGCTGGATTATCTTACACCGAGATTTATCCTACTTTCAAATACTTACTGGATAAAATCGAACAACTGAAGGATTTTCAAAGCCAATGGTATGAGCCTGCGTCTTATTCAAAAACTGAGGTGCAAAATATCGTAGGTTGCCTAACCTATATTTTAGAAAAAATATGCTCGGAAAGCTATCAAAAAGTGTATGAAGATTCGGCTTTTATCATTGCCAGAACGCGCCAATTGCCCTATATTCCCAAACCAAAGCCTAAATTTAACTCTAAAGATGAGTATCCTCAAGATATAGGCGAAGTAGAGCTAATTGCGCGATATAATTTCAATATTTTAGACCTTAATTTCCAGTTCAATTTACGATTTGATGAAAATTGGGATGCCTCTTACCCGCCTTTCCAAATAAATTGGTCGCCTTACCCTAGTCCCGAATTTTTCAAAAGTCAGATTGCTCATTTTTTGGCGGTAGAATTAGAACCCATCAATCGCCAAAATGAAATGAGTCTAATTCATAAAAATCAATTTCGGCAAGATTGGCAACTATTTGAAAATCAATACAATACCGTAAGCAAATCGCCCGATTCTATCGATATCAAAGCTGATTTTATCACCCAAAACGGCAAATTATTGGTGAGTGCCAAGCGCGAATCCTTCTTTGCTCGCTTTGTCAATCGAGGCTACCTTTGGGCAATTATTGGCTTGATTGTGTGGTTATTACTCAACTTCTTTTTTCAATAAATAGAAAATTTCATCTGCTATCAGTAGGTACTAGCAAGATTTTCTAAAGTTTATTTTGGTTCTTCACCACTTTTCAGGAAAATTGTAATGCAGGCTGTCTAGCCTGCCCGCGTAAATGAGTTTAGGCTTAGAATAAAGCCAGAACTTCCTCAAAGTAAATGAGTTTAGGCTTAGAATAAAGCCAGAACTTCCTCAAAATGGGTAAAGAACCTTTATTTTTATATAACCAATTGATTATCAATTACTTAACTAAAAAACTTAAAACGATAACCGATGCCCAAAATCACATTCAAAAAGCCCAAAAGCATCTTGTTTTTGCACACGCAAACCCAACATTGGGACAAAACTGAATATCGGGCTTTGGCTACCCACACCCCAACTTGGGATAGAAAAACGGTGGTGAGTCCCATCAAAATCCAAGCTAATCAACTCTGGATTGAGGAGGCAATCGGGCAATCGCCGCAGTTTTTGCGAGCCGACATTATTTTGCTAAGTACCTTAGAATCAAGTACTTATCTGCCAAGTAATTTTGGCAGACATAAAATCAACCATTTTTTGCAATTGCGCACGCAATCCGAAGAAAATGAGCTGTATTTAGATTTGAAAGATGATTTCTACTCAATGTTTGGCTCGCCCAAACGCGACAATTTTTCCATTACACCACTTAAACCCCAACAATCGGTAGAAATCTTGCTCAATGCCAAAATTTGGCATACGCTCGCCGGAGCCAGACGTGCCACCGAATACTGGGAGTTTAATTATTTTGTGGCTCATTGGGGCATCTTCCACGAAGCTGAAACTACCGCCCAGCCTCCCAACCAAATCTTAGCCCTCCAAGCCGACAAAACGATTGATTTAAGGGTTATTTTGTATTAAAATAATTTGAGTTCTTCACTAATTTTCCAAAATTGTTTATCTTGGGGGTAGTCTAAAAGCCCCCATCGGTAAGCTGAGTAACCTGTGTTAAAACTTTTAAAAAAGGATCTTCACCACTTTTCAGGAATTGCCTTTGGGAATTCCATTGAATTCTGAAAAACTCTCGCTTTTCAGTGATTCTGAACGAAGTGAAGAATCTAAAG
>JALONJ010000037.1 GCA_025455045.1 Microscillaceae bacterium
AAATAATACAATTTTATTTTTGAAATAATTGATTTTTTGTCAAAAAGAGTGCATTTTTGTATCATAATTAGCTCATTATCAAATAGTTACTAAAATATTGACGTTAATGTAATACATTGATTATCAATTAATTCATAAATTCAATTGGTTACTTTATTTTATTCTTGTTCCTAAGAAGTGAGGGGCGAGGAGAGGGGAAATTATAGTTTTTTTGCAAGCGGGCAATTGTTGTAGTAAATCACAAATATTAGTCTGCAACTCATTGACAATCAATAAGTTATAAAAAAAACCTGTCTTGCGGACAGGTTTTTTATTTTAAGATAAAGATTTGGTTCAATCGTTAATTTGGGGATTGAGTCCAAACCCTAAGGGTTTTTAAAACCCTTAGGGTTTAAATAATCTTGAAAAATTACGATGAATTAACCAAATTAACGATAGAGCCAAAGATTTTTTATTTCTTTTTGAAGGTAAATCCTTTTCCATCAGCTCTTACCGTCATTTTGTCTTTGTCCAATGCCAACTCAGTTAGCTTTCTTTCTTTGCCTCCTTCATACTTTAGGACAATAGTTTTTTCTTTTTCATTCAGTTCCCATTTTCCTTTGTCGGCTTTGTCCATATTTTCGGTAAAAGAGCCATCTTTGGCAAATGTAAGAGTTGCTTCTTTCATTTTATCGGTCATTTCCATACCCTCTATACCTTCCAATTGCCAAGTCGCGGCTAATTTGCTTTTCATTCCGCCACCACAGCTTACCATTACAAACAAAGACAATACTAAGAATAGGTTAATAACTTTTGCTTTCATACTTTTCAAGAATTAAGGTTTGAAAATTGTTTGGTTTAAATTTGCTTACAAGTTAAACAGTTTTTTTTTGAATGAGCAAATAAAGCAGTTTTTTTCGGAAAAATATCCTTTTCTATGTTTTTTTTCTTTTAAATTTATTTTTTTAAATAATTGATTATCAATAAGTTACAAAATTTGGTTAAAAATTCAACTCATTGTTTGTCATTTTTTGATTTGTAATGAATAAAAGACGGTTTAGGCAAAGGGCTTTTGCAAAAAAATAAAAAAATGCAGGGCTTTCCATTTTCTTGATTTAGATTTGCTTGGTATTTATTGGCAACGCTTGCCTCAGATGAGTACTCAGTTTGACCCCCACAAAAGCCTGATTTTCAATTAATTTATTATTTAAAATGTTTTCCAAAAACTTAGTTAGCGAATTAAGCAATCAATTAAATCAAATTTTGGATAGTTTGGTTTGGGTTTATCCCGAGCTGGTATTGGCAGGCTGGTTTTTGGGTATTTTGTTGCTCGATTTGGTTTGGCGCAACTTGCCTTACCGTATTTTGGCGGGCATTACCGGGTTGGGTTTGGGTTTGACGGCGGTTTTGGTTTATCGCCAATTTGTTGATTTTCAGCCACTTAGCGGCAATTTATTTTTGGGAATGTTACAACTTAGTCCGGCGGCTATTTATTTCAAATTCATCTTTTTGTTGTGTATTGCTTGTACGGTTTTGCTGGCGGGGCGGTCGAGGCTTTTTCGTCGTACCAAGCCCCCCTACGCCGAGTTTTTGGCTTTGTTGTTGGCTATGGGTTTGGGCTTGCATTTGTTGGCGATGTCGGTCAATTTGTTGATGATTTATTTGAGTTTAGAAGTCGTTTCTCTTAGTTCATACATTTTGGCGGCATTTCATTTCAATCAAAAAGCGAGCGAAGGCAGTATCAAGTATCTATTGTTTGGGGCATTTTCTTCAGGGGTGATGCTCTATGGTATGTCTTTGTTATATGGCTTTTGTGGTACATTGCAAATCACTGATAATCAGTTTGTTACCGGTTTGGCGCAAGCCGATGGAATGGCGGTTTTGGTTGCCGGATTTTTGGCTATGGCTGGTTTATTGTTCAAAATATCGGCTTTACCCTTTCACCTTTGGACTCCCGACGTATATCAGGCAAGCCCTACGGCTGTAGTAGCTTTTTTTGCCACCGCCCCCAAAATAGCCGGCGTGCTGGTTTTGTGGCAATTTTCGCAAGTTTTGGGCAAAATAGATTTTTGGCTCGGCAATGTCAAAGTAGAATGGACAGATTTGCTGGCAGTTTTGGCGATTTTGACCATCATTTTTGGCAATTTTTCGGCACTTTGGCAGACCCAAGCCAAGCGAATGTTGGCATATTCGGCAATCGCCCACGCGGGTTTTTTGCTCATACCCTTGGTTGCCGCCAATGAACTAGGCAGGCAAAGCCTGTTTTTTTATTTGACCGTCTATGTTTTGATGAATTTTGGGGCTTTTTGGCTAGTCGAGCTGATGTCGCAAGTGGCTGATTATCAAATCAAAAGCTATGAAGGTTGGGGCAATGCTTATCCTATTTTGGGGCTGGGTTTTTTGGTTGTGATGATTGCCTTGACGGGTTTGCCACCTACTGCCGGTTTTACGGCAAAATTGTTGATTTTTTCGGCTTTGTGGGAGGCTTATCAAAGTTCGCAAAATCAATTGCTCTTGGTTTTGTGGGTCGTGGGGCTACTCAATACCGTAGTGGCTTTGTATTATTATCTCAAAATTCCTTTTTATCTTTTCTTGCGCCCTTTGCCTACGCCGCCCAATCCGATTCTCACGGTGCGCAAGCTAGATTATGCTTGGCTGATTTTGCTGATATTTCCTTTGATTTTTTGGTTTTTCAAAACCGATTGGCTGATGGCAATGCTTAAAATGCTGGTTTAAAGAATTAGAAATTAGATACTCAAGATTTTTTTAAAGTGTTGATAATCCGCCAGAGGCGGACCCGGTCAATCAGTTAGCCTATTTTGTTTCAAATAAAATGTAAGGTTTTGTAATTAATCACTTTATTATCAAGTACTTAAGATTTATATCAAAACAAGCCAGTCAAAATTACAATTCCTGAACAAACAAAATGAGCTACCATACCAAAAACATTATCAGTAACTACAACGGAGCTGATGATGACCCAATTTTGAGTCAATTGATTACTGATTTTAAACTTATCCAAGTCCGCACCTTTGCCGCCGAGTTTAGAGGCTTGGTCGGGCAAGTAAATATTTTAAAAATTTGGAATGACAAACTCCTCGATGAGGATATGGACACCTTGCTTTATGCTCTGGAAGAAGGGATTGCTGAATTGAGCCAAAAATTTCCCCACAAAAAGTTTGTATTTATTGAAGCCGATTGTTTTGGCGGGGCTTGTTTGTATAGTGGTTTGGTGATGCAAAATGGAGAAACTTTGCTTGAGCAAAGCTATGACCCTAGTGGGCATATTTGGTTGTTGCAAGCCCTTTATCCCGAATACAAGGAGTATTATTTTGAGCCTTTTACCCGCGATTTTTTTCGCAAACAGGGCGATATTCGGGGCTTGATTAGTGATTTTTCAATGGCAGGCTTGTTTGCCGCCTTGCACTCCGACTATAAGCAACACCCTGATTATGAGCTACTTACCGCGCCCACTGAGTATGTTTTGCGTGCCAAAAACCAAACATTTTTTTTGCACTTTATCGAGCAACCCAATCGCCGGATTTTGATTGAAGGTATTGTGTATCAAATGTCCGAAGCGATATTGACCCAACTCAAGCAACTCATCGAAGATGCCTTGTATGGATTGACTTTTGAAGTAAAAATCAGAGATTTGGAAAGCGTAAGATTGCGTATTAAACATTAAAGAATTAGAAATTAGGAATTATATAATTATTTGATTATCAGTCAATTATGCCTTTGTAATCATTCCTAGATTGAAATTTGTTTTTTCGTAATTACTTGATTATCAATTGATTATAAAACATAAGTTTCAAATTCAAACCTCAAAAGCTTATTTTGGAACTTTGGTTTCATTAATTACAAAGAGGGCATTACAAACTTATCCACGCACGGGCGCGCGCCTCGTCTTCAAAATATTTGACTTGCAATTGCCGCGCCTGCGGTTCGTCAAAGGCTTGTTCAATAGAAATAGACGAAATAAAGCAGTAGGGTAATACAAAGGCTATTTTCTGCACTCCACCAGCCAAATATCGCGGAACAATATATCGGTCGTGCCAAGCTTGTAGCTCTATATCCATAGTAATATGGTAAGCCCGCGTATCAACATAAAAACCTCGAGCCTTGTAGGTTTGAAACAATTGGGAAAATTGGTCAATATAACTTTTAAATTCTTCTTGACTCATCTCAAAGTTTTGTCTGCGCCAATATAACTCAAATATTTGTTGTTCGGCATTGAAATAAATCATCAAAAAAGGCAATTCACGCACGAGTTGCAGTTTTTGGGTTTGCTCGACAATCAAAAAACTTTCCATAAATATAGCAAATAATTGTTTTCTACGATAAAAACTATTGATTTGGTAGTAAAAATAACTATTAAATTTGAAATATGTTTTTTTGCCTAACAAAATTTATATTCGGCTTTTGTTTAAATTTGTCTGGATTTTGCGGTCTGTCCATAAAATTGGAGTTAAGAATTTTACTTGATTGTTATTCGCCAAAAGCGGGTGTGGGTAAGCATTTATACACTTAGGAATTGAGAAGTAAATTTCTGACGAATGTACTCATTGCTTACTTCTCGCCTCTGTGTATTTAATGTAAATTGCGTAGCACCTGAAAACTCACTCAAAACCCAACCCCAAACCCATCCCCTCTCAGGGAGGGGCTTCATAATCAGCGAGTTATCACCCCTCCCTCAACGGGGAGGGGTGGGGTTCAAAATATGGTACTACGCAACTTACATTATTTACAACAATTAAATTATAACTATCTGATTATCAAATATTTATAAACTATGTCTAGCTGTGTATATAAAAGCGATAAAAGCATTGCTCCCTACTTGCGAGCTTTGACCAACGTGTTGCCCCAGCATTTTGATTTATTTAACCATTTGGCAATGATTTACAAAGGCACGTATGATTTTCAATTGGCGGTGGAGTACTTTCGGCAAGCCGAAAAAATTGCCCCCGAAAAATTAGATTATTTGCAACTGGGCGAGTGCCTCAACCACCTGCAACAATTTGCCGAAGCGATTACTTGCTATGCCCAAGCCGAAGCCCAAAACCTTGAAAATGAGCAACTCTACCGACTTTGGGGCTATGCCTGTCGAGAAACCAACGATTTTGAAAATTGTATCAAGGCTTATCGGAAAGCTGACCATCTCAACCCCGACCAGACTTGGTACTTGGGCAATATTGGCTGGTGTTACCAAAAAATTGACCAATACAAGGAAGGTCTAAATTATCATTTGCGTTGTGAAAACATAGCACCGTACGATGCTTGGAATCTTGACAATATTGGTTATTGCTATCAACGCCTCAAAGACTATACGCGGGCGGTAGCGTATTATCAAAAATCATTAAGCCTCAACAACTATAGGACTTGGACAAAAACTCAATTGGGTTGGTGTATGATTGTTTTGGGTAATTTTGCCCAAGCGAGGGTTTATTTTAAAGAAGTATTAGCCACCAAAGATGCCGATTTGAGCCAATATGCTTTGATGAATACCGGACATAGTTATTTGGCTACGAATGAGCCAATTCGAGCGTTTAGTTTTTATAAAAAAAGTGTAATCAAATACGAAAACGCCGACAATTTTGCCCAAGAGTTTAGCGATGATTTTGAATATGTACAGCAATCAGGGGCAGTATCGGCGGCAGATTATCAATTGATTAAAAAAGAACTGTTGAATTATCGAGAAAAATATTTTCGGAAATCGGGTAGTCAAAATTCGTAATTAGGAGCAGATTCAAAATAAAGTAACCCTTTTAAAAATATAATTAATTGAATATCAGGTAATTAAATAATTCCTAATTCCTAATTATCAATTCCTAATTCCTTAATTCCCAACCCTAAACCGTACCTTTGATTTCTTGCAAAATCTTATCAGCTCCGGCTTCAATCAAAGTTTGGGCGAGCTGAGTGCCGATTTGTACGGCATCACTTGGGTTGCCTAGCAACTCCTCACGGAGCATATTTTTACCATTGAGGCTGATGATTCCGCCGTTGATTTTCAACTGATTGTCTAGCATTTGCGCCAAACCAAACACCGGCACGCTACAACCGCCTTGCAAAGTGCGCAAAAAGGCGCGTTCTGCCAGCAAACAGGTTTCGGTTAAGGAGTGATTGACCAATGCGCGCACCGCCTCGCGTTTTTCAAGGGCTAAATCGGTGCTACATTCAATAGCAATGCTACCCTGCCCCACGGCGGGAGTAAAAGTGTCAAGCGGCATTTCTTCCACAATATACTGGTCAAATTTCATTCGTTTTACCCCGGCATAAGCCAATATCAAGGCATCAAAATCACCTTTCTCGAGCTTTTTCATTCGATTTTGCAAGTTGCCTCGCACATCCGAAGTACGCACATTGGGATAATAATGCCGAAGCATTGCTACCCGCCGAGTTGAAGATGTACCCACCAAATAAGTGCTATCGAACTGGCTGAGGCGGGCATTTTTATTAAAACTAATCACTACATCATTGGCAATTTCGCGCTCGGTAAAGGCTATCAGCTCTAAGCCTTCGGCGAGTTCCGATTGCACATCTTTGGCACTATGAACGGCTATATCAATAGTGTGGTTATGGAGTTGTTCTTCTAATTCTGCCGTAAAAACCCCCTTGCTACCGATTTTGGCAAGCGACTTATGCAAGATTTTGTCGCCTTTGGTCTCGATAGCGATGATTTCGGTTTGAATATCGTTTTTTTGCAAAATTTCGGCTATAAAATGAGCTTGCCATAAAGCCAACTGACTACCACGCGTTCCGATTTTGATAAGCATTGTAAAAAATTCGTTAAAACCTTTGCAATTATAAATTTATGAAACCTTTTTGCCAAAAAAACTATTAATCATTTCGAGAAAGTCTAGTTTGAGAGTTCAGATTTCAAATTTTAAATAAAAAAATGAGTGAAAGTATTAAAAATAAGTAATGAGTTGAATCACCAGAGGCGGACAAATGAATACAAGGTGCTAATGTGCTAATCCGCCCAAAGTGGACAAGTGATAATACATTGATTATCAACTATTTATGATGTAAAATTGATTCTCAGAATCTTTATAGAACCCTTGTAACGCAGGTTTTCAGCCTGCGCACGTAAATAAGTTTCGTGTTCCGAACTAGAAACTTCACCGACCCTTGAATAGAGCAAGTTACTTAAAACTCAAGTTTGATACACCGAAGAAACTTCCGAATCATCAACACTTAGAACCCCTAAGATAATTCAAAATTTTAAAATAAAATAATATGGAAAAAAAACCCGTTCCCAGCCAAGAAGAACTCAGAAGAAAGCTGAGTCCAATGCAATTTTACGTAACCCAAGAAAAGGGTACAGAGCGCGCCTACACAGGTATTTACAACAGCCACAAAGAAAAAGGAATTTATAGCTGTATTTGTTGCGATACACCTTTGTTTGTTTCCGAAACCAAATACGAGTCGGGTTGTGGTTGGCCTAGTTTTTTTGAACCCATTGCCAAAGATGTAGTCAAAGAAATTTTGGATACTTCGCACGGAATGATTCGTACCGAAGTAGTTTGCAACAATTGTGGCGCGCATTTGGGACACGTATTTACCGACGGACCCAAGCCTACGTTTTTGCGCTATTGTATGAATTCGGCTTCGCTAAATTTTGAAAAAAGTGAAGAATAAACCAATGAAGATAAAAGTAAAGAGAACTAAAGAGTTGGGAGTTTTATAAAACGCTGATTATCAGTTTATTATGTTTTAAAAATGATTTTCCACTGTTTTTCAAGAAAATTGTACGCGCAGGCTGTCTAGCTTGCGCGTGTAAATGAGCTTGGGCTTAGAATAAAACTTGAATCTCCTGAAAATGATGAAAGAAGCTTAAAAATAGATTGTTTGGACGAATAATTATTTTTATTCAGGATAAAATTGTATTATTTTTATATTTTTGGGAAATTGTCAATCCGTTTTTGGTGAGATTTTTCATTTTTTTGATTTATAAATTTATTTTAAATACTTGATAACCAATACTTTAAAAATAAATATTTGGCTTTTATTTCTAAAATAAATCTTTTAAATTTTTAAATAAAATTTGTATTTTTTTAATATTATTTCAAAATATTCGTATTAAATTAATACATTTACAGCTTACAAATTGCTTAAAATAATATGCAAAATCTACGTTTTGAAGAAGTGAATAATAGCTACTTAAAAGCCTACAACTTTAAAAATGAGGAGGTTTTTAATTTTCAGCATTTTGCGGACGACAACTACGTTCAATACACGTGGCTGGGTTATGTACCCATTGAGCAAGCCAAAGAAATATATGCAGTAGTGAGCCGGTTTGTGAGCAAAAATCAAATCCCTTTTCCCAAATCATTGACCGATATGCGCAAAGCCGAAGGCAGTTATGACGAAATGAACGAATGGCTGGCAAAAGAATTTATGCCTGTAGTGATTAAATATGGTCTAAAGGCTTATGCTTCGGTATTTCCCGAAGATTTTTATTCGCAATTGGCTACCGAAGAATACATCGCCCTCGCCCAAGATTTGCCCTGCCAAAAAGCCTATTTTCAAGCTGACGAAATGGACAAAGCCATTGAATGGATTAAGCAGGTAGATATTAGTCAATAAATATATGAGTTAATAAGCTGATAATAAGCCAATTATGAAAAATATAAGCTAAACTGAGTTTAAAAAAATAGGCTGAAGATGAAGTTTGTTTCCGATTGTAGATTGGCAAAAAATTAGCCCAAGTCAAGTTTATGGGGAATTAAGGATTGTGTAATTGTCTGATTTTCAATTAGTTATTTTTTTAAAAGGTTCTTCAGTGTTTTTTAGGAATTGTTTAGTTTAGAAATTGCCTAAAGCCACTTACGCGCACAGGCTGGAAGCCTACGTTACAATTTTTCTTGAAAAAGGCTGAAGAACCTTTAAAAATTTCACATTATTTTTGGTTCTATATGATATTACTTGATGGCAGGGAGGATTTAAAAAGAAATCCGGGTTAAATCTGTTTAATCTGTGTCATCTGTGTTCCAATTTTTATTTCTCAAGTAAAATTATGAAGATCCTTATTTTTTATCTATTTCTGATTTCTTTATGGTCTTTATAAAGCTATGCTTTTTTGTTAACTATTTGATTATCAATACTTTTGCGAATTTAATTTCGCCAAAGATAAGGGAAAAGCAGGTAAGAAACCATAAGTACAATCAAATTGATAGCCAATAAGGTAAACATCTCATCATAACTGGCACTCCAATCCAGACCATCTAGGGCATTTTTGGAGATGCGAATCAACATCAAAAGCATTGGAATAATTGCCGGAAAACTCAAAATAGCCATCAGCGTTGAGTTGTTGTGGGCTTTGGCGGCAATGCTCGATACCATTGTGAGGGTAGTCGAGAAACCAATGCTCCCCAAGATAATATTCAGTAAAAATAAAGTATTGTCTTGCACAGGATTGCCCATTACCAAGCTATATACGCCCAGCCCCAAAACGCCCACTACCAGCATCAAGGCACTGTTGTAAAAGATTTTTGCCAAAATAACCGCTTCGGGACTCACCAAAGTATAATAATACAAAAAACGCCCGGAGCGTTCTTGCATAAAACTTTTGGCAATCGTATTGACTGCCGCAAACAACAGAATAATCCAAAAAAGCGTATTCCAAGTAAGTGGACTTAGTTGGTTTTGGCGCAGTTGAAAACTCAAATAGCAAATAAAAACCGTGCTGATGATATACAAAATCAAGCCATTGAGGGCGTAGCGTTCTCGCCATTCCAAAAGCACTTCTTTTTTGAATAATATAAATATCTCTTTTAAAATCATTGCGCAAAATTACCGCAGAATTTTATAGCCAAAAGCAAATCAGAAATTATTTTAAAAACCGATAAATTTCGATATTTTTACAAAAGAAATAAGTTGTAATTAATTCTACAAATTTTACTATTTACAAATCAAATACGCTAATCGATTGATTATGAATTAATTACAAACAGAAGATCCAAGTTTTCGGGGAATAGCTATTGATAAAAAAAAATTGACAAAAAAACATCAAAAATGGATGAGCATTGCCAAAAACATTTTCAATAGTCAGTTTTTGCCTACGCTCCCCAAGTTTTTAGCCCTTGTATGCTCATTGCTAAACTAATAAAAATTGCCGAAAATAAATTCAGCATGAAAAATCAACTTTATTTAACGCTTATCTTAAGTTTTTTTTACGGTTATTCATTTGCCCAACGATTGACCACCGAGACTGATGTATGCCCGGCGGTAGCAGTCCAATTCAATGCCCCAAGCCTAAGCAATGCCGCCCATTATGACTGGGATTTTTGTCCAGATGATTTGACCCAAACCCCAACGGCTGAATTGATAAACCCCTTCATCAGTTTTATGTGGCGACCCGAAGCCTTTGATATTGCTTTTGATGACAATATCAATGAATGGGTGGGCTTGATTGCCAATCGCGGCGATGGCAGTTTGGTCAGAATGAACTTTGGGGCAAATATCAACGAAGTACCTACTTTTACCAATTTAGGAACTTTGGGCAACCTCATTGTATCGCAAGCCAATAGTGCCAGAAGAATCAAAATTTTTAAATATGCCAATAATTGGTATGCCTTTATGTTGCATCTTGGAGTCAATTCTTTGCGGTTGTATAATTTTGGTACTTCGCTCAACAATACTCCTACGCTCAATTTTCTTTCGCCAATTGCCGAGCTTACCAACCCCACAGGTATGGACGTGGTCATAGATAATGGTAATATCATTGTAGCCATTGCCAACGCAACCACTAATCCGGTTTTGATTAATTTTGGCAATTCGCCTTTGACGGTTATTCCTACGGTTATTCCTTTACCCAATCTTGGGGCTACCGACCAAGAACTCAATATCAAATTGATCAAAGAGAACAATACTTGGGCTGGAGTCGTAACCGGTGCCACCGGAAGTTTTTATGTACTCAATTTTGGCAATACTTTGTTTGATAATGAAACGCCCATTTATATCAACCTTGCTTCGCAAATTCCTGCTAGTGTAGTCTTCCGAGACCTTGAGCTAGCGCAAGACGGTAAAAATACCATAGCTTTTAGCATTGTGGCAAATGGGCATTTGTATCGATTCAATTTCGGGCAAACTTTGACTAGTGCCAATCCGCGTGCCAATCCAATTAATTTGGGTAATTTTAGCCTTTTGGGAACTTTGGCCAATGCCGGAGCGCGCCCTTCTTTGACTCTGAGTTTGGTCAAAAGAGGAAGCGAGTGGTTTGCCTTTTCTATCAATCGAGACCCCAACAATGTAGCTCCTGCCAATATCAATCAATTGATACGCTTGCGTTTTCCGAATGTTTGTAATAGTACGCCGGTAATTTCTACCCAAACTAATCCTAGCGCAAGTTTTACAGTCGGTAAAAAAATTGTTCAGCTCCAAGTGCAAGACTCCGATAGAAATTTGTTGGGCAATTTTGTAGATAGTGTAAATGTATTAAATGCTACCATTGCTCAGTTCTCGCCCCAAAATCAATGCTTGGGCGAAACCACCCAATTTGTCAATTTGAGTGTAGGTTCTGACGCTTTTGTGAGCAGTTGGGAATGGGATTTTGGCGACAATACATCTTCCAATGCCAAAAGCCCCAGCAAAGTTTATACTCAACCCGGCATTTATCAAGTAAAACTGAGAGTAAACAATACAATTGGCTGTGCCAATACCTTTACTCGTCAGGTAAGGATTAGCCAACGTCCAATAGCCAATTTTGAGATTATCGCTCTAGACTGTACTACCGGTAGCATCATTTTGAAAGATAACAGCGAAGTAAGTGCGACCGATAAAATGCTGGGTGGTTTTATCACTACCAGAATCTGGAATTTTGGCGACGGGCGAGGCTACACCGCCGCCCCCGATACGATTACCTATATTCGCAAAGGCTTACCGCTAAACAATCCGCCGATCAACAGTCCTTTGCAGGTAGATGCTGTACCTTATCCCAACAACGGAACTTATCAAATTACCTTGACCGTAATCGATGAAACCGGCTGTGCCGCCTCTATCACCAAAACCATTACCCTGCGCAGTCAAGACGCGCCGGTAGTCAATTTTGCCCAATCGGGTTTGTGTCAAAATGTTCCCATTCAATTTCAAGATACCAGTGCCTTGCCTTTTGGGGTGAGCGGGCAAATAACGGCTTGGGATTGGACTTTTTTCAATCCCGATGGCAATGTGATAAGAGCTACCTCCAACCAGCCCAATCCGCGCCATACCTATGCTGAGCCGGGAGTATATCCGGTTCGATTGACAGTTCGCAATTCAAATGGCTGTTTTAGTACACTCAATCGCAGTCTGACCATTCAAGCTAGTCTAGAGAGTCGCTTCAATACGTCGATTAGTTCGGGGATAGCCCCGTTGACGGTGCAGTTTTTCAATCAATCAAGTGGGGCAAGTAGCTATTGGTGGGATTTTGGCAATGGACGAATCAGTACCCTAGAGTCGCCGACTTTTACCTTTGCCCAAGCAGGGCTTTATGATGTAAGTTTTCAGGCACGCAATGCCTCGGGTTGTGGAACTATAGCTACTCAGCGAATCGTAGTCGGTGATACCCCAACCGCCATTGAAGATTACCAGACCAAACCTTTTAAAATATATCCCAATCCGGCAAGCGATTATTTTGTCTTGGCAATGCAAAAAGCCCAAGCCGCCCAAGCAATTTTGCGCGATGGGCGCGGCAAAGAAATTTATAAATTCCACCTTGCCCCCGACCAAGACAAGCACTCCATTCCGCTACAAGACCTCCCAAGCGGGCTTTATTTGTTGCAAGTAAAAATCGGCGACCAATCTTATTTTCATAAGGTTATCAAGCAATAGCTTGATATGTAGTGAATCAATCATAAAAGCCTACCACGGTATTGCTCGATGCTAGGCTTTTGCGGGTTGAATGAAGTGGTAAGTAATTGATAATCAATTAGTTGTGAAAATTATAACACATACTGTCTAGCCTGCCCGCTTAGATGAGTTTAGGCTTAAACTAAAGCTAGAGTTTCCTGAAAAGTGGTGAAGAACCACCAAGATATGATAAGTGCTTGATAATCAATTATTTAAACAATTCTTTGCGCATTTGTCGGCGAATGTTATTGAAAATATAGCTCATTTGAATACCTACAAAACTATCGCGCCCGAAGAAAGTGCCAGAGCCGACTACTACCGATTTGTTTTCTCGCAAAAATTCATATTTGCCGTTCATTATTTTGCTTAAGCCAATATTTGCCCACAAATCCCATTGCAATAAGCCACCATTGGGGAGCATAATTCCATAACCCACTTTAAGATACGGACTGATGCTTGGATTGGGAGCATTGTCCGAAAGTGTGAACACTTGTAACGAGGCATTTCTAAAATCTTCTTTGGGTAAAGTATAATAATTGGCAGTATCACGATCAAAAAAACTAAAACTCAAGCCGACACTACTACTCCAGTAGGCTTTTTTGCCCACAAACTTACGATACACTCCGCCCAAATTGAAAATTGCGGTAGCAGTATTGGTAGAAGTAGAACCCCGAAAATCGTTGGCAAGCCTCAGCGAATCAGCTGGAGCTGAGTATCGTAATACATACTGTAGCAATCCGGCTCGCATACCGGCTTGTAAACTCCATTGTGGGGCTAGGCTATAAAAATAATCTACCCCCAACATACCGCCCGGAGCTGCTAACAACTGAGCCGTGCCACTGCCTCGACTGCCGGTGTTTTGAGGAATAAAAAATGGCGACAGCAAACTCAAAGCCCAATAGCTACGCTTAAAGGCTTGACGAGAAGTAAGCAAACTATCTGGTAAGGTCGATTTAGTTCGATTCCGAATAGGGCGCAAGGGGTCTTTGGAGCTATACACGTTGATACCGTATTGCAAACCGATTTGCGTACTCCACGCTCGCCCCCGCGAAACAATCTCAAAATCAGTACGCTGGTTATCGATTTTATAATACCCCTCAGTTTTGGTAATCGGGGTGAAGGCATTGCTATACATATAAGTACCATAAAAAGCAAATCGCTTACTGAGGCGAATGCGCGCTTGCAAACCTAAGTCTAACCAAAAGATGTGAGTTTTGAGTGATTGATTGGTGTATCTTGATTCAAAGTTAATCCCATCTAATTGTGTTGTAGCTAGATATCCATCATTATTCCAATTATACAAATAAGAGAACCCTCCTACTGCCTCTAAGCTAATTCCCCGTTTGTGCCCGGCTGTGGCAAATTTTTTACGAAGCCTCACAGGCATTTGTATAATCGTTTCTCCTTGCTCCAACGATTGCGGAGTAAATAGCCAATTAACATCTATACCATTGTTATTAGTCATTAGCCCAAATTCAAAAGTATAGTTTTTAGGAAGTTCTAGCCCTAATTGCACCCCCAAGGTAAGGCGAGGAAATTGAATGGTTCGCAATTGCCCTCCGTCATCTGTTATAAAAGGAACATCACGTTTCAAACCGATTAAAGGCCCAAAATGTAGCCGTTTTTGAGAAAACCCAGAAAGAGTGGCGAGAAACAGGATAAGAAATAGTAGGCTTTTTTTAATATCCATAACTGTAAATAAAATAATATGCTGATAATCAATGAGTTATGATTTTAAAAATTTATTTGGTTAATAAAATATGAGTGGCATTTTACTAAATATGCTCTAAATAATTTGATTGGCTATCACATTATTTAAAGTCAATCTTGCCACTCATATCTACTCAAATGTCAATAACCAATGGATTAAGGGCAAGCTAATGTCAAATTTAACTGACCAGAATTAGAGCCATTGTGAACTGTATGATTGGTTTTAACACATATCAATTTTATACAACCTGAAAATTTTATATCAGCAGGAACACAAGGTCCGTTTGGAACACACTTAACTTTGACAATAGCTGTCTTAAATTCAAATCGCTCGATTTGTTTGGATTTGTTATTATCAAAGTGCGCACCTGTATAATGAAGAAAATTAACATATTGACCTGTATTGGGATCTTTTATCTCATACTCGAAAGTTGGCCAAAATACTGAAATTTTATCTGTTCTCTCCTGCCAAAAGATTCCTAACCTGCGTCGCAAATTTTTAGTAGAACATCCGGCTGATGAGTAGATTCCTAAATTTTGACTCCAAATTTTTGCTTTTATTTTCCTACGCCCCCGCCCCGAGGTGTAATCGTATTCATTTTGTTCTGATTGTCCACAGTTAAAACTTGTTTTATCATAAATATTTTCTTGAACAAAAGTTTCGTTTTTGTGGGCGTATAAGCCTTCTCTCACCATAAAGAAATTTTCTGAGGTAGCCTTTTTATGTTGTTGTTGGGTGAGGTTATTCAGCGTAGGGTCAAAAGTTACAGTTTGCCCATTTATGATGAGATAGGTATATTGTGGAGTTATCTTCACAATAGTAGTTCCAATCGCAAGTTCGTAGTTTTCGTTGGTAGCAAAATACAAAAACTCATCTTGAATCAATGATTCTGCCCCCTCTGCGCCCTCGTCGGTGGCTCTAGGCGGATTAAGATTCGTACACCAAATCGATCCATCGCGCAAAGTCCGGCAATTGACATCTTCGTGGCTGGTCGTATCTGCCAGTTCCTCTCTCTGATTTCTTTCTTTCAAGGAATTGAAATTGGGCAATCCGGCAAAAAAGTCTTCTACGACTTTTTCATCTACCGTACTTACTACCCGAAAGTAATCATTGAAATGCACATCATCTACAAATCGGATTCTACCATTGACGACCGTGGTTTGCGAACTCACCGAACTCCAAGTGGCAGGCAGGGCAACTTTGTCTTTGCCATCGGATTTTTGCTCATCAGCCAAAGGTACAAGCGGGTCTAGCTGCTGACAAGCTGAAAAAACTGAAAGCATCATCAAAAATCCAATTAATCTTTTAAGAAAGAAATTTGGAAATTTGGAAATTTGGAAATTTAATTTCCTTAAAAATAAAAAAACGCATAGTTGTAAAATTTATCTGGTTTAACCATTAAGTTTAGTTTGGATAGTAGCTATTTGGTTGGGGGTATTTGAAGGGGCAAGTTGAAAAATAAACAGTCGACGCGTCAATGGTTTTTATAATTAGTTTTAATTGTAGGTATCAGATTGACTTGCCTTTCAATGTCTGCCAATTTGCATAGCTTTCTATCATAAACACAAAGCAATACTACATTATTTTTTGTATAAAACAAATGCTATTTACAATTTTTTTTAGATTTTTAGCCGGTCAAAGTAAACCCCAAAGTAAAACCCAATCAATGCCCATTTTCGGCTTCGCCTTTATTCATTTCGGCTTGCAGGTAATACGCGCCTTTTTTGACAATTTTTACGGTTTTGGGCAATTCTTCCAAGACTTCTAATGCCACAAATTGGTCTTGAGTGGCTAATATTCGCACACCTACCCGCACGAAGTCAGTATTATTTTTTTGAATAAAAATAAAATTTTGCTCGCCTTCTCGAATCAAAGCCGTCTCAGGGAGCGCGTTTACGGTTTGATTGTCGAGCAATATGCGGGCATTGACATACATGCCTTCCAAAAACTTACTTTCGGCGGTTTTGTCGGCAAAATGCACGTGAACATTCACGGCTTTGGTATCATTTTCCATCGCTTTGCCAATCAAATACACTGAGCCTTCGTAGGTTTCTTGGCTCAGGTTAGGGGAGCTAAATACTACTTTTTGCCCTTTGCTTACTTTCAAAATATCTTTTTCAAATACTTTGAGCTCGAGGTGCTTGTGCGACTCGTTTACAATTTCGTACAAAATCTCGTTGGGAGCTACATTTTTGCCGAGCATCGCATTGGCAGTTTTTACATAACCCGAAATGGGCGATTTGAGAAAAATCTGACCACTCAAATTGCTGGTAGTCAAGTAGTTAGGCTCTATGCCTAGCAAGCGCAATTGGGCTTCACCGGCTGATTTTTGGGCGCGTTTGATTTCATAATCGGCTTGTACCCTTTGCAAATTTTTTTTGGCATTTACATTTTCGGTACTCAACTCTTTTTGGCGTTGGAGGTCTTGCTCTAGGTATATCAATTCATTTTTTACGGTCAGAAAATGCTCTTGCAAAGTAATAAAATTGGGATGCTCCAAGATGGTCATTACTTGCCCGGCTTGCACATAGTCGCCGACCAAAATTTCCGACTTTCGTACAAAGCCCTCCATCGGAGCCGTGATTACGGCACGTCCGTTGGGAGGTACATCTACCACACCATTGGCTTTGATGCTCAAGCCCATACGCACTTGTTCCCAAGTACCCAATTGTAGTCCTATTGCCTTGATTTGGGCTTGATTCAGATGCACCATCGCAGGGTTGAGCGTGGTCTGATTTGTATTTTCCGCTTTATGCTCGCCTTTGTCAGCACTGCCGCAAGCGGTTAGCCAAGCCACCAAACAAATATATTTCAAAAAGATTGTTTTCATTTTTTTATTTCAAATTACAAATTAGGTTCTTTGCCCATTTTGAGGAAATTCCAGCTTTATTATAAGCCTAAACGCACTTGCGCGGGCAGGCTAGACGGGCCGCTTTACAATTTTCTTAAAAAGTGCTAAAGAGCCACATATTATTTATAAGTAGTTGATTATCAGATATTTATAAAAATATCAATGAGCCTCCTCACTCCCCACAATACATTACTCAATCTTTACCAACCAAAAATTCTAAGCGGATAACTGCCTGATTATGAGCATTTAACATTCCCAAATAATTGTCTTGCGTACTCAATACTCGATGCAAGGCTTGCGAGTACTCTAAATAGCCGATTTCGCCACTTTGGTAAGCCTTGCAAGCTTGAACTAGGATTAAATCTGCATTTTTTAAGGCATTTTGTTCATAATATTCCAAACCCGCTTTAAATTTTAGGTATTCTTGAATGGCTTGTTCAAACGCGCCCTGCAAAGTTTTTTGAGTAAGCTCGACTTGAGTCTCAATTAATTTTTCTTGAATTTGCGAAGCCTGCACGCGCGCGCGCTGGGCTTTTGCCCAAATCGGTACTGCCAAACCCATTTGAAAACCTTGAAAACGGTAATTGCTGCCAAAAAATCGCTCTTGCCCCTTGAGATTTTGCGTACCAATCAAAGATTGATTAAAATAACTCAAAGACAAATCGGGCAAAAGGCGAGATTTTTCGACGGCAATGCTTTTTTCATTGACCAATATTTGCTGTTTTAAATAGGTCAATAAGGGATTTTGGCTGACTTGTTCGGGGCTTTCGCTTATCTGTAATTCTTTTTTAAGCAATTGATTATCAGTTATTTGCAGGTCTTGTGTAGCGTGTAGCAGGGTTTGTAATTGGGTAGTGTAAATCCGAATATTTGCTTGATTTTGGGTCAATTGCAATTGGATTTCTAGTGCCTGACTTTCGGCGGTGGTTTGCTCGAGCAAAGTGCCTTCACCGGTTTTGAAGCGCAAACTCGAGGCTTTGACAAACTCGCGGTACAAACTATCCGATTTTTGTAATAATTTTTGCCGAGCCTGAAAGTACCACGCATAATAATAAGCGATTTTTACTTGATAAATCAGCTCATTTTGCGTGATTTGGTATTTTAATTCATTGCTTTGAGTTTGTGCTTTATATAACTCACTTTGGCGATGCCACACGGCGGGCAAAGGCAAGGCTTGGCTAATCGTAAAATTATTATCAAAATTCAGACTATTGTATTGCCCTCCCAACCAAGTAAAATTAGTTTTAGCGACTTCTAAAGCCGATTTCTGCAAAGTTTTACTTATCTCAATTTCATAAGTTCCCACTTTTAAAGCTCGATTGTTTTGCAAGGCTTGCCCTATGGCTTGTGCCAAGTTTAAATCTTGCGCGAATAGAAAAATCGGTAATTGGCTGATAATCAGGCTAATATGGAAAATTAATTTTATTTTTTTCATTTTTTTAATTTTAATGCACCAAGGTTTTTCATCATTGTTATCATTTGTGATTTGGGTTTTACAAAGTATTCCCACAGCATAAATGATTGATAATCAATGGATTACTAAATCAAGTTTTGGGTGTTAAATGAAGACCGACTTGGAGGATTGCTAGATGATTTAAGTAAACGGGCTATCTGAAATGCCGGACAAGCAAATGCGCTATAGTGCTGATAATGAACGGCTTATGTGAGTTACAAATAAACTGATTTGCCCAAGTATTGATACTTAAATCATTGGTTGATCCAGCCAAATATTTGCTTTGCCAAGAAATTGTCAGTTTACAAACATTTGCCTAGCCAATTTTTTAAATTGTTTTGGGGGGCTGATGCAGGGATTTGTCGCGCAAAAAAGAATAATTTTGAGTATAAACTGCTTTAAACTCAGGATAAAAAGGCTTGATGCTCAAAGTTGGAAGTTCGTAATGAGGCACTACAAAATGAAAAGGCACACAAAGATTGTGATTGTGTTTTTGCAAAGGCAGTTTTTCGTGGTCTTGGTCGGAATGGCTTGCCGAGTGGTTATTCAAGTAATGAATTTTCAAAAAATCCCAAAAGCTCAAATCGGCGTGTTCGCTTTGGTAATGTTGCACCAAAAACGGGATTTTATACAATTCTTCTATATCGCTTTGGGGAAACAAACTCCCCAAAAACAGCAACTTTGCAAGCAATATAGAGACAAGCGCTTTCATTTTATTGATTTAAGTTACAAAGATAAAAATTTGGCGCAAAAATGTCGGATTTTGGGCTAATTTAGAAAAAGTATAAATGGAGGCGTATTTTGAAACAAGCATTTTAGGAACAAGAAAAAAATAATGTGTACAATATTTTTTGGTAACATATTGACTTTCAGGTAATTACAAAATTATTCATTTTACATTATTCACTATTCATTCCTTATACATTTTACTATTAATCAATAATATAATTAAAATACTGAGTACCAATAGTTTATGAAATTTTTAAGAATCTTCACCATTTTTCAGGAATGAAAAGATTTTTTCTGAAATTTATCAATTTCAGTGATTCTGAACGAAGTGAAGAATCTAAGGCGTTGATTATCAAGAGTTTCAGATTCTTCGCTTCGCTCAGAATCACTGAAAAGTGAGAGCTTTTCAGCAAATTGTCGAGTATTTTTTCTACATTCCTG
>JALONJ010000405.1 GCA_025455045.1 Microscillaceae bacterium
CTTCGGAGCTTCGCTCGGTAATTTCACCAAGCTATCGCTTGGTTCATTAATGCTCAGAATCACTGAAATTGATAAATTTCAGAAAAAAGATTCTCATTCATGAAAAGTGGTGAAGAACCAAATAAGTTTTTATAAAGAAGTGAAAAATTCCACCCCCCCACTCGTCATCCTGCGTGGAACTTTGTTGAATTTTTATTTCTTGGGATTTTTCTAAGCCCTTGCCTGTCCGCCCAGGTCGGAGGCAAGTTTGCGCTAAAAAGTCGGAAGAACCACTACTTTTACCGCAAAGTTCACCAATAAATACGCACAAAGGTTCACAAAGTAAAGGGCTTAGTGTGCTTTGTGTGAACTTAGTGGGCTTTGTAGTAAAAGAAAAACCCGATAAATAACTGAAAATTCACCAGAGGCGGACACGGTCAATTAGGAATTGGGAATTAATAATTAGGAATTAGACTTGCTACCTTCTGATTATCAACTACTTAGCATACTCAAATTTTCTCAAAAATCGTCAGACCTTTGGGGCAGACGATTTTTGAGAAAATTTGATAAATATGTCATCTTATAACATAATATATTTTTAAATAAATTTTGTAAATATTTGATAATCAATGGATAGTAAGTCTATTATTTAATTGCCTGGTCGTGTCCGCCTTTGGAGGATTTTCAATTAATTACATTTTTAAAAGTATCACTTTACTTTGAATCTGTTCTTTGGTTATAAAAACATTCAAGTTAATTATTAAATGTCAGCTCTATAGATATTTTTTAACCAAACTAATTGAAAATCAAGGTTTTATTTTTAAATCACTTTGAGTAAAATGCTATTTTATCTACGAAAAAGTAATATTTGGCGATAAAATAACACAAAATATACTTGATAGTTTGATTATCAAAGCTCGCCGATGAATTTGTCCTGTAAGTATATTTCCCAAAAAAAGTTTAGCCAAAATACCGAATTTTCCCCCCGAAAAGCCTTCACAAGGCTTTTTATTTTATTTAATCATTAAACAAGAAAAATATGAAGCAAAAATTACTCATTTTGCTCCTCTTGTCTTTATTCAGTATAAGGCAAACACTGGCACAGGAGCGAATCATCACGGGTAAAGTTACCGACTCTAAAACCGGCAATGGTGTACCCGGGATAAGTGTATTTATCAAAGGTACTACGGTTGGGGCCATAACCGATGCTGACGGGAAATTCAGTATATCTGCCAATGAAGGTAATGTATTAGTCATTCAAGGGGTTGGATTCAATTCTCAAGAGGTAACTATTACCGGGCAATCCGTCGTAGATGTAAAATTGACGGAGAGTTCTCAACAACTCGATGAAGTAGTAGTGGTAGGGTATGGAACGCAAGAGAGGAAGTCTCTGACCGGCTCAGTCGCCGGTATGAAAAACACCGAGATACAAAACATACCTGTAACCAATGTGGTAGAAGCGATGCAAGGGCGAATGGCGGGCGTGCAGATTCAAAGTGCCAGTGGGCGGCCGGGTTCTGCCAATGTGGTGCGCGTACGCGGACAAGCCTCAATCACAGCCGGCAATACCCCCTTGTATGTGGTAGATGGGGTTCCGATTACTAACTCCGATGAAACACAATCAGCCTCGGGGCAAGGTTTATCGCCACTTGCATTTTTGAATCAAGATGATATTGAGTCAATCCAAGTGTTAAAAGATGCTTCGGCAGCCGCCATCTATGGGTCTAGAGCCTCCAATGGAGTTATTTTGATTACGACCAAAAAAGGTAAGCAAAACCAGAAAACCGCCGTAAATTTTAGTGCTTTTACCGGTGTTCAAGAAATCACCAAAAAACCTTCCTTGTTGAATGCAAGCCAATATAGAGAAATATTAAGAGAGGCTCGCGCCAACGCCGGACTAGCCGCCCGCGCCGACTTTGCCGAAGACCCTTCTATTGTTTCTACCGATTGGGTAGATGAAATTTTAAGAAGTGCATCTCGGATTAGCAATTATCAACTTTCGGCAAGTGGTGGTTCGGAAAAGACTAGATTTTTTACTTCAGTGGGTTACTTTACCCAAGATGCCGTTCTGAATGTAGGTAATTTTAAAAGGTTGAATGCCAGGCTCAATGTTGAACATCAAGCGACTAAAAAATTAAACTTTGGAATCAATATTGGGATGTCAAATACGACTACTCGGCAAACCACAGTTGATAATAGTATTTTCTCGCCCTGGCCGTTGGCACTCAATTCCCGTCCCGACCAATCTGTGTACAACTCTGATGGACGAACTTTCAGAACCAACTCATTCAACAATCCTGTACACGCGATGTTGCCCAAGTTTGAGAGCAATATTAGTCAGGTTATTGCCAATCTCTTTGTTGAATACGAAATCATCAAAGGGTTAAAATACAAAATTTTAGGTGGAGCTGATGTACAATATACAAAAGATTTTGATTATAACCAAATTACTTCACTACAGAGTTCAGGCACTCAAGGTTCTGGTACATCTGCTTTTGCCTTAAATACAAATCTTTTAATCGAGAATACGCTAAGTTATACAAAAGCATTTCTCGACGAAAAGCTAAAAATGAATGTGTTGGTCGGGCATACTTTCCAAAATTTTGTGCGAGAGCGTAATTCGGTTAGTGGGCAGGGATTTCCCTCCGACAATACTCCTTATATTACTTCTGCCGCATCTATCACCTTGGGATCCTCAGATTGGACGAGCAACGCCTTAGAATCATTGCTAGGTAGAGTGAATCTTGAATACAATGATCGGTATTTACTCTCTATGGCTATCCGCCGCGATGGTTCGTCAAAACTTGTGAATCAAAGATATGATATATTTCCTTCTATATCAGCCGGTTGGCGCATATCCAGTGAGTCTTTTATGGAATCTATCGGCTTCATTGATGATTTAAAACTAAGAGCAGGTTATGGACTTACAGGAAACCAAGAGGGAATTGGCAATTTTGCCTCAAGACCTTTATTTGGTTCAGGAAGCAATTACAATGACCAACCCGGCTTGGCGGTAAGCCAGATAGGAAATGAAGATTTACGCTGGGAATATACCGAACAGGCTAATTTTGGTTTAGATTTGGGGATTCTAAATTCAAGAATTGTTTTTAATTTTGATTATTATATTCGAAATACAAACAATCTGCTTTTAGCCCAGCCTATTCCTATTACTTCAGGATTCAACAGTTTCACCAATAATGTGGGTAAAGTTCGCAACGCGGGACTTGAGATAAATATTCAAAGTATAAATATTGATAAAGAATTTAGATGGACAACTAACTTTAATATCGCCACCAATAGAAATGAAGTAATTGCCTTGTACAACAACCCTAGCACCAATCAGCCCACCCCAATAGATGCTGGATTTGTGAGTAGAACTGGCGTAGGACAACCCATAGGTTCATTTTTTGTAATCAAAGCCTTGGGGGTTAATCCTCAAACCGGCGATATGATTTATGAGGATTTGAATGGCAATGGAATCATAGGGGGTGAAGACCGTCAATTTTTGGGCAATCCTTTCCCCGATGTTTTTGGTGGACTCACCAATAATTTCTCTTACAAAGGCTTTGATTTAAGTGTATTCTTCCAATATAGCTTTGGCAACGATGTGTATAAGCTCTATGAGGAAAGCAATGGGGGAGTACTCAATTTAGGGGTTGATGTTGGAACCAATACCGGCAACGCCAGAAATATGACAACTGATGTCTTGAGAAGGTGGCGGCAACCCGGAGATATTACCGATATGCCAAGAGCCATCACCGGCGCAAGAGGGGTATTCAACACGCAACGCTCATCGCGTTTTATAGAAGATGGCAGTTACGTACGTTTGAAAAATATTTCTTTGGGCTATACTGTTCCTAAAAAATGGATGAGTAAGATTGGCGTAACCAATGCAAGGGTTTATATAAGTGCGCAAAACTTGATTACTTTTACTAATTACAGTGGCTTCGACCCAGAAGTATCAAGCTCTACGGTCTCAACCCAAATCGGGGTTGATCAAGGTGCGCTTCCTCAACTTCGTACTTATACATTTGGAATCAATTTAGGTTTTTAATTTGAATTTTACAATGAAAAAAATATTTATACTATTTATCGCACTGATTTCTTTCTCTTGCGGAAAGATGCTTGAAATCAATCCTAGAGCCTCTCTTTCCCCCAGCACAGTTACCGGGGCTGATGCCGAAAAATTATTATTAGGCGTATATGACGGATTACAAGCAGGAGGTACTAATTTTTATTACTTAAGTTATTTGGCTGAGGATTTATCCGCAGATAATTTGACTTACCGTGCTACCTTTTTTCAACACGGAGAAATCAATTCAAACGCCATTTTGGTAAACAATGTACTTACTGCGCGTTATTACAATGGTCCTTATGCGGCTATAAGACGCGCCAACGACTTAATCAATATTGTTGAACCCCTACCCGATACACAATTCAATCCCACTTCTCGCAAAAACGAGATACTAGGCGCAGCAAGATACCTGAGAGCCTACGCATATTATAAATTAGTAACCTTGTTTGGCGGAGTGCCTATTACGCTTACAGCTAGTACCGATAATATTCCTCGTAATACTGAAGCCGAAGTATGGGCGCAAATCATAGAAGATTTGACATTTGCCGCCGCAAATGCCGCTAACGCTACCGATAGAAACTTTGTGTCTAGAAATGGGGCAAAAGCCCTGCTTGCCAGAGTTTATCTCATCAGGAAAAATTGGACGCAAGCCGCAACTTTAGCCGAAGAAATCATCAGTTCAAATAGTTACCAACTTACGAGCAACTATGCCGGAATATGGACGAGCGGAAACTCTCCTGAAGTTATTTTCCAAATAAGAAATACCCTGAATGAAGGGGCGGCTTCTCACGGCTTTTTCCTTACCGAGCCTGCTTGGACAAATGGCGGGCGATTCGAACTGCCGGTTGACCCTACCCTTGTAAGTGCCTATGAAGCAGGTGATAGAAGGAGAGATGGCTCTATTGCCCCTGCTACGGCGTTTTCGGGTCAATTTCAAGTCATTAAATTCCCTAGTGGTTTGAATACAAGCGACCCATTTTATATAAGTAGGCTTGCCGAAATGTACCTGATTAGTGCAGAAGCCGCCGCCGAAAGAGACAACAACCCCGCTTCGGGTTTGGCAAGATTGAATGAAGTAAGAGCCATACGCGGAGTTACAGCTACTTCACTACCCGCCAGAGCAACTACAAGTATGGATGAGTTTAGAGATTTCATTCAATTTGAAAGACGAGTAGAACTTGCATTTGAGGGAGTACGCTGGACTGATTTGAAAAGAACCGACAAAGCGATTGATGTCTTGCCCAATGTAACAGACGCTAATCAGTTATTATATCCTATTCCACAAGCGGCAATAGATATTAATCCACTTTTGACCCAAAATCCCGGGTATTAATATTTTTGGTTATACAACCTACAACTACCCCAAAAACCTTTGGGGTAGTTTTTTTATACATATATTCAAAAGTTAGACGTATTTTAAATCGTTTTTCGGCAATTCCCACTTTGGTACATCTAACTTATTGATTATCAATGAGTTAAAAATATGGGTAACTGATTATCAGCAATTCCCACTGTAAAATAATTGAACAAAAGTTTTATATTTTAACTTTTACATTTATAAAAATAACAAAAAGTATAAGCAATTGATAATCAGCATTTTAACTGTATTTT
>JALONJ010000406.1 GCA_025455045.1 Microscillaceae bacterium
TGAAGCCATTGAGCTAAATGATAAAAACGCAATGGCATATACCAATCGCGGCTCCGTTTATTTCAAAATGGGTAAAATAGAACAAGCCCAAGCAGATTGGCAACGTGGTAAACAGCTAGGCTACCCCGAAGCCGAGGTGATGCTTCAAACCCATCCATCGAGATAAAATTATTATTTGTTTATAAAAAAAGGTAAATGCTTGATTATCAGGTGTTTACCTTTTTTGTTAATCATACTCCAATATGCAAACCTATCAAGAGATATTGGAAAGTAAACGTCCAATATGGAAATACGATGAAAATGTTATAAAAATTGTAAGTCAAAAATTTTTTGCTTTGCAAGACTCAATACGGGCAGAGTTTTTTGAATATTATCGAGCCAATTATGGTAATATTGGCTATGAAAAACTACTGAATGACTTTCCTAATTGGCAAGTCCAACAGGCTATTCCTGAAAGATTTTATGAGGGGGTGCATAACTTTGTTACCCATTTTTTGGAGAAAAATGATTTGTGTGCTTTTTTAGAAAACGAATTTTGGCGGATTTTAGCGGCGGATTGCCCAAAAGTTGGCTTTCAGACTATAGCTATCTCAGATTTGGCACAAGTCTATGTGAGGGTTTTTAATGACCTCAATGCTTTGGATATTACGAAAGTAAAAGCTAAGAAGCATTATAGACTAGATTATGAAGGCTTAGATTGTTTTTTGGAATGTTTTAAATATATTCAAATGTTGCGCTTGCAACAATCATGCGCGCAAGTGTATCAAGATATTCCTTTGATTATGGGTAGATTACAAGCTGAATTTTATTTGGGTGAACCCAAAAATTGTGAAATTCGCTATTTGATAGACCATTTAGGAGTAGAAATAAAACTCAATCACCCCTATATTCATTTTTTTAAAGCTAAAGATTTACCTTTTTTTGGCATCAGAAATTTGTCAATGCCTGATATTCAAGGAGATTATGAAGAAGTGATTAGCCAATATTTAAACAATGAAGGTTTAAAATTGGCACAAGCTCAACGAGAATCAATGATTTATAAAGACTTGATAACCAATGACTTAAAGATGTTTTTGGCACAATATCATCAATACAAAAAAACAGGCAGATACATAGACCTTAGCTCAACTTTTCGTGCCACTGGCGGGTGGTTGTGGATAAACTTTAAAATAAATTGAGTTTTATTCAAAATTATTTTAGACAAACCTTCTCAGGTTTTAAGCCCTGAGAAGGTCTAATCCATTCATTATCAAGAATTTACATTTAGAATAAACAGTATCAACTACTATGTAAAGGCACTTAATTGCCACATTCACCTTTTTGCCAAGACGTAAGCCCGGCTCTTTCGGCATCGCAAGCATTGCCGTAGGTTTTGCCATTGCACCCACACACCGGTTCATACTGCTCGGTGCATATCATATCAGGTTTTATTTTTTTAGGGTCAATACAAGTATCGACTTGCCCGGCGGGGCGATTTTGTAGGCTTTTGCAACTCAAGATGCCTAAAAAACTTATCAAAATCAACAATGAAATGGATTTCATATTTTGAGAATTTAAAATTTGTATCTAATTGATTATCAGTTGCTTACGATATTTGACCAAATCCAAATACCCTAGCTATGTTTGATTGATATGGCAAAGCTAACCATCATCTTGGTTTGCTACAATCGCATAAAAAGGTGATTTTTTTACTTTTGTATTCATTATCAATACTTCGTAGATATTTCATAACTTATTTACTGTGTCCGCCTCTAGCGGATTATCAAGCATTTATAAAATTTACAATATTTCATTTAATTGCTTGATTTTCCCAAAAATAAATCTATGGCCCTCGGCTTTTGAATAATTTGCCATAATTGAATCAAAATCCCTAACTTTGCGTTTGTTATTTAGCTGTATTTTTCAATTGATAATTAGCCATTGATTAACAGGAGTTTAGCCATTTAATTTGAATCAAATGTTTGTTTTGTGGTTTTTTTTAGCTTTTTTGGGATTTTGGTTGGTGTTTGCCGGATTGTATTTTGGTCTGGCGTATTTGCTCAAAATTATTCCTGCCAACCGTCATTTTGCCTCCGATTACCAAGGAATACCAGTGTGGATTGTATCAACCGGCGCACATACCGATTTGGTTATGCCTATCCAAACCCCTGAAATTGACTGGAGTGCGTTTGTCGATACTTCACGATTTGCGCCCAATCAAGCCCGCTACATCTCGATTGGGTGGGGCGATAAAGGATTTTATTTAGAAACCCCGGCTTGGTCTGAACTCAAACCACAAGTAGCTTTTAAAGCATTGTTCAAATTGAGCCAAAGCTGTTTGCAAGTAGTATTGTATGATGAGATTCCGCAATCGGTCAAGTGGAAGTCGCAAGTTTTTTTGAATAAAACTCAATACCAACAATTGGTCAATTATATCCAAAAAACCTTTGAGTGTGACGAGCGGGGGCAAATTATTCATATTCCTTTTGCCGGAATGCCCGCCTACGAACACCTCAATTATAATTTTTATGAGGGCGAAGGGCAATACCATTTGTTCAAAACCTGTAATTGTTGGGCAAACAATGCCCTCAAAACCGCCGGAGTAAAAACCTCGGTTTGGACTCCGTTTGCCAAATCGGTTTTTTATCATTTGCCCAAAGGCTAAGGAATTAGGAATTAATAATTAGCAATTAAAAATTGTATAAGTGCTTGATTATCAGATAGATACAGATGAAGTCAATTCGTAATGTGTTAATCCACCAGAGGTGGACAAGTTTTCAAAATGTGCTGATGTGCTAATTTAGAGCATTGAATATCAATCAGAGGCGGATACGGTCAATGGTTTATCTAAAAAAATGACCAACTTATTATTTATGTGTTCCTTAGCTGGGTTCTTTTTTTAAATGTGTACTTTATTTTATAATCATTCCGACTAGAATTTCCCGAAAAGTGCTGAAGAACCAAGTATTTGGTTTGTTCCACAATTGATTTGGTTCAAAAATATACAATTGCTTATTTTGGCGTTCTACATTTGGGAATTTTAATCAAAAATTGAATGAAAAAAATTATTTTTACCCTTACTTTATTGATCGGCATTTGTGGACTCAATGCTCAAGACCGAAACCATACCGAAATCAAAGATTTGTTGGAGGATTTGGGCACTTCGGTCAATGGCAATTATTGGATTCGCTTGCATCGGCTCACTCAAGGCATTTCTCAATTAGACATCCAAAAATACTTGGCTACTTGGCGCGCCAATCGTTGTTTGTTACGTGGCATTTGTATGGCTGAAGAGGAAGATTTAAGCTATAATCCTGATATGAATGCCTATAATTTGGTTGTGCATTTGCCCAAAGGTAAGGCGTTTTTGTATTTTCAAACCGATAATAATGGTTATTGGCGACTGACCAAATACCAAACTGAAGGGAATATCAATTCTTGCCCGGTTGGGGTTACGCCAACTTGCAATTTTTATGCGCAAATAGACTTGCTCGGAACTTGGGTATTTAATCGCCTAGCTTGGCATCAAAAACCCGAAAGCCTGCGCCAAGACCTCAGTGCTAATGGCTGGGACGAAGACAAAATAAAAAAACAGCTCGAAGAACGCGCCCAAATCAGCAACGACCCCAAAAACACTAATGTTACGCAAATCACTTTCAATGCCAACGGCACTTGTAAAATTGAGTATAGCAATGCGCCTGCCTTGGAATCAAAATGGCGATTGTCCTACAATCAATTGCAAATTATTACCCAAAATGCTGATTATGAGCCTTTTAACTGGCGCATTGACCCTGAAGGCAATTTCAACTTGATAGAACCCGAAGCTGAATATGATGGCACTTATAAAACCGGTGAAATCAAAATGATTTTTTGGCGCAAGAAAAACCCTTAAAGTGAAAGGCATATTTAAAAGAACCTTACAACTAATCAAAGAAATATGCTATTTTTTGAAAAATGATTCGCAAATTTAAGTTCGTAAAGCAAAATTTGTATAAAATTTGGTAGAAGATATTGACACTAGCCCACTCAAAATTGTAAATCAGACACAATTGTATAAATCCATTTATTAGGGTGCATTTCAAATTTACGCGTTTCTATCGCCTCACCCTAGCCCTCTCCGAAGGAGAGGATATAAGGTGGTAAATTTGAAATCCACCCATTTAATAAGCATCTGCAATATGTCATAAGATATTGATTATCAATGGCTTACAAATAAATTGACGATGTTTTTAGTACGCGCAGACACCTTTTATAAATTCTTTTGACAAATGAAGCGTTTAAGAAAATTTTTTTCAAATTGGCAATTTTGGCAAAAAGCCCAACTTGACTCCCGTGATAAGGTATCGGAGGACAAGGCTTTTATTGAGCGCAATATTATGCGTATTTCTTTGCTAATTTTGTTTATTGGCACTTTTTTGACATTTTTTATGCCATTTGTGATGGCAAGTTTTCACTTTTACAACCTGTCTGCTCCCAACGAAGTTGGCGATGCTTTTGGCGGGGTAGCCAATCCTATATCTTCATTGATTGGGGTTTTCTTGACTTTTTTGGCGTTTTATGTGCAGTACCGCGCCAATGAACGCCAAACCAACGAACTCGAGAAACAAAAACGCTTGGCGGAGTTTCGCGCCATTCAAGAGTCTATCCTCAACCTCAAAAATGACATCCAGTTGATGCGTTATACCAAAAGCAAAGTTACCTACTCCCATTCCGAAGCGATTTGGCATTTTGTGATGGACCATATCATTGAAAACGCTAATACCGAAACCACGCAATTTGATATGCCCAAACAACAATATTTTCAAATAGCCTATATGCTTACTTTGTTTGAGCCTTTGATAAACGAAATTGACGAATCAAACCTGACCGAACTCGAGAAACAACACAGCCTGCAAAATCTAGAGGGTTTGTTTGAAGCTTCGTTTGCTTTTATTTTGCGCCTAGAGGACAAAATTGTCAAAGAAGACAAAGAAAAACTCATCAATGGGTATGTAAAACGCAAAATCATCATTCCGGTCAAAAAAATCCGAATGGTTTTGAAAGAAATTGCCAGCAAGTACACCGCTTCTGAAAAAGAGACCCTTTTTTCGGCGGTTACCAAAATCAAAGGCGGGGCATTTATCAAGCAAGTGCGCTACCTCAATCATCGAGGTACGGTTACATTTTTCAAAAACTATGACGACTATCTCAAAAGTAGCCCCTCGCCGATACTCACTCAGGAAGAGTATGTCGATTATTTTACCAAAGACGACCAATTGACCAAGATTTTGGTAACTGAGCCGGTACGACTGTTGATGAAATTGGAGTTTTTAGATGAAATCACTTTCAATTTGCCTTTCAATGGCAAAAGCTACTACCTTACGCTCGAGCGCGAAGCCACCGAAGAATATATTGGTATGGACTTAGCCGAGTTGAAAATTGATAAGATAATGTGGCGCGACCGCTTTTTGGGCAAATTTGTGTACGATAATCAAACCCGCGCCAAGTTTATAGAAAACTTCGCTCGAGTAACTGGCAATTAAATCAATTAGAAATTCATAATTCAATAGTTCGGACAGTTTCTGGTTTCTAAGCCCTCTGCCCCCGGAGGGCAGTAATGTTAATTTCTAAAAAAAAGGAATATCTTTGCGAAATAAAATATTGTGATGGAATTATCAAACTTCTTTTCAAGCGTTC
>JALONJ010000407.1 GCA_025455045.1 Microscillaceae bacterium
ATTATCAAGAGTTTCAGATTCTTCGCTTCGCTCAGAATCACTGAAATTGATAAATTTCAGAAAAAAAGATTTTCATTCCTGAAAAGTGGTGAAGAACCAATGAAATCTTACAACCCTTTGATTATCAATGAATTACAATTTTTAAATCCCTTAGCTTAACGGCATTGCCCTAAAACTCATAGTACAAGCGGTTGTTGGTCTCGTTGTGCAGAATTTGAATATAAGATATTGCTTAAATTTAGCCTACAATTTTTTCCAAAAACTCATTTTACAAATAACTGATTATCAATTAGTTATATATTTTTAATTCTAAGCAAAAACCCTTATTTTTGGTGGTTAAGACCCACAACGGAAGACTTACTCCTCACCCCCATCTCCTACTTCTCACTCCTCACCCCTCACTTCTAGTATTTAGCGGTCAAAAATTTTTCCAACTCAATAATTATAAACGAAAAAAGCCCAAGCAATAAAATTAAAAGCCACACATCCCAACCGAGGGGTGCGCTAGAGAAAATATAATTCATATTGGGTTCGTAAATATAAAACATTTGCACAATCATCATCAAACCTGAGCCTAACCAGACCCACATATTGCTAAAAAAACCTACCGTAAACAAAGGGCGATGCAAAGAACGGCAATTGAACAAAAAGAATATTTCAATCACCACAAAGGCAGTAACTGCCGCCGTGCGGGCTACTTCGGGGCTACGCCCTTTGTCCAATTCAAACGCATATAGCATAAAACTTGCCACCACCAACACAATGCTAATCAAAAACATTCGGGCGGTGAGCTTGAAGGAAATCAATCTTTGATTGGGCTTGCGGGGTTTGCGCTTCATAATGTCGGATTCTTGGGGTTCAAAAGCCAAAGTAAGTCCCAAAATACCCGCCGTAGTAAGGTTTATCCAAAGAATTTGTACCGGCAAAATCGGCAAACTGATATTCAAAAACACACTGATAAATATAACTGTCCCCTGCCCAATGTTGGTCGGCAAAGTCCAGACAATAAATTTCAATAAATTATCAAAAATGGCTCTGCCTTGTTCTACCGCCAGTCGAATGGTTTTGAAATTATCATCAGTCAAAATCATATCGGCAGCTTCTTTGCTTACTTCGGTGCCGGTAATACCCATCGCAATCCCAATATCGGCTTGTTTGAGGGCGGGGGCATCATTTACCCCATCGCCGGTCATTGCTACTACTTGGTTTTGTTTTTGGATTTCTTCTACCAATCGTAGTTTTTGTTCGGGGCTTACGCGCGCAAAAACATCAATACCCATTATTTTTTCCGAAAATTCTTTGGCACTCATTTTCTCGAGGTCGCGCCCCATAATGACTACCGCTTCGTTGCCGGAGTGCGTGATTTGGAGTTTTTCGGCAATCGCTTTGGCAGTGGCAATGTGGTCGCCGGTAATCATTTTGATTTGAATACCCGCATTTTTGCAGGCGACAATTGAATCAAAAACGGCTTGCCGAGGCGGGTCAATCATTGCTTGCAAGCCCAAAAAAACACAATCATCTAGGGCTTCGGGTGATTCAAGGCTATTTTGGGAGCTTATTTTCATTGCCATCGCCAACACGCGCTCGCCCGCCGAAGCCAACTGATAGGTTTCTTGCAAAAGCTGTTCTTTGTCAATGGCTTGGTAATTGCCTTCGGTATCTAAAATATAACTGCATTTCTCGACAATTTTTCCGGCCGAACCCTTAAGATAAACAATGTTTTGCGGCTCGTTTTTGATTAAAACTGCCATAAATTGCCTTTCAGATTCAAAAGGAATCGTATCTAAGCGAGTGGGCAAATTGTAAATATCCAAACCGGCTTTGGCCGCCGAAACCAGCAAAGCCCCTTCGGTGGGGTCACCCTCGATAAAATAGCTTTCGTTTTTTTTGACCAATTGGCTGTCGTTGCAATACAATCCAGCTTGGAGGCAAGCCAGCAAGGCTTTATCTTGCTCATAATCAGCCTTTTGCGAATTTTTCGAGACCAATATTTCGCCTTCGGGCGCGTAACCCGTGCCGGTGGTGAAGTATAAGCTTTGTGGCGTATAGATATAATGGACGGTCATTTGGTTTTCGGTCAAAGTGCCGGTTTTGTCTGAGCAGATTACCGTAGTACTGCCTAGAGTCTCAACGACCGGCAGTTTGCGCGCAATGGCGTTGTTTTTTGCCATTTTATATACACCTACCGCCAAAATAGTAGTAATTGCTGCCGGTAAACCTTCGGGAATCGCCCCTACCGACAAAGCTACGGCTACCATCCACATTTGCGCGACCGATTCGCCTTTGAACAAACCCACAATAAAAGTAATGAGTGCCATTGCCAAAATCAAATACAATAATATGGTACTAAATTGATTGATTTTTTGCGCCAAGGGAGTTTCAAGCGAGGGGGCTTCGGCAATCAATTTGGATATTTTGCCGATTTCGGTTTGGTCGCCTATCCGTACCACCAAGCCGCTTGCCTGCCCGCGCGTGATATAAGTAGAAGCAAAAACCATATTGCTTTGGTCGCCCAAAACTGTATCTTCGGACAAAACCGCCGTGTTTTTGCTCGCCGGTAGAGATTCGCCGGTAAGCGATGATTCATTGGCTTGTAGTTCTTTTTGCTCCAAAAGCCGCAAATCTGCCGGTACTTTGTCGCCCGAAGCCAAAAAAACGATGTCGCCAACTACCAACTCCGAAGCCGGTTTTTTGATTTTTTTGCCGTCTCGCAAGACCAAGGCTTGGGTAAAAACGGTTTTTTTCAAAGCCTCTAAAGCCCGCAAAGCCCCGGTTTCTTGAAAATAACCAATAATGCTATTCAACAAAACCACCAACAAAATGACCGAAGCATCGACAATTTCGCCCAAAAAAAATGAGACCAATGAAGAACCCAATAATATGTATATCAAAGGTTGATTCAATTGGCGTAAAAAACGGCTCAAAGCACTTTCAGTTTTGGGGGGCGATAGCTCATTTTTGCCATATTGCGCTTGGCGGGCGGGTATTTCAGCTTCACTAAGCCCTTTTTCGGGCGAGGTTTGCAGGTTTTTTAGGAGGTCAGCGATTGCTAAATGATGCATATTATGGAATGAGTAGTGTAGAATGAGTAAAGTAGCAACTAAATTTATTTAATTAATTAAACAACTTAGCTAATAGCTTGATTATCAATGATTTATAATTTATTTATACACTTGAAATTAAAAATTAAATAAACGATTACCAAAATAAACAAATAAAAAATGATATTTTAATGACTAAAATCAGCGATAGGTAAAAAGACACAGGCAGGATGGTCTATTCGTTTGACATTAAATTGCGGATAACATATTGATAATCAGACAGTTAGATTAGATAGGGTAAAACCGCTTGGTTTTTATCTTTCAAATAAAAATTATAAGTACCTGATAATCAATTAGTTATATTTTATTTTGGATATTTGTTAATACTACTGTACAAATTTCAAATTGATAAATATAAATCATTGATAATCAATATTTTGCATCTTAGCGTCTTTGCGTGAAAACATATTTTGTATAGTAGTATGATATTTGTTTTAAATTGTATAGAAATTTGTGAAATTTAGATTTGTAAATACCTGATTATCAATGGATTATTAAAATATTTTTTTGATAACCTATTGATTTTCAGGTAATTAAAAAACTATTCACTCTACATTATTCACTATTCGTTACGAAGAAACTAACGACAAAAAATAGTATTGAATAAGCAATATGCGTATAAATAAAAAAATTACAGGGAAATGGGTAAACAAAGCGTGGAATATCAATCAATAAAAAAGCAAAAATTATATGCTATACCAATTTTTTTTGCCGATAAGCAATTGATGATGTCCATACAATCAATTACCCTTATCTTCATATTTTGTACGCTTAGTCAAGCTCAAAACAATTCAAAAATGGAAAATCAAGCCTTGCCCTGCCAAGTTATTTATCAAATAGATGTAAATGTAATCTCAAAACGCCCCGACAAAACCCATATTCCGGCTTATAAATTTGCCTTGTTGAATATTTGCCCCGAGCGCGAGGGCGAAATCCAAAGACCCGTAATCAGTATTACTTGGCAGGGGAAAAAATATTTTAAAGAGTTTGAAAGAGTACAAGTATTTGATAATGAGCAAGTCGCCAAAACTTATGCCGAGATAAACAATATTCCAATGGCTAATTTTAAAGATAACCCCGACAGCGTAGAATATGTAGAAAGCCTAAGAGAAAGCGGGGTTTTGCCCCAAGATTTACGGCAAGACTTGGTAGTTTTAGAAATTGAAAAAAATCTTCCCCAAACTTGGGAGCTAGTTCAAACCGATGCTCAAAAGAATGAATCTCCCCAAAAATTTAGTTTGAAGGCTAAATTTAAGGTTTGGGAACTCAATGAAAACAAAATCAATGCGCCTATCAATCCTAACACTCCAGCGCAAGAATTGGCAAGATTGAAAAAATATGGGCAAGAAATTTATCCGCAAATTACCTTCAGCCTGCATCAGCCTTGGCGAGCCGAAGAACTGAAAGCGGTAGCAATGGTACAAGGAAATATAGGAGACAGCCCCCTGACGCGATTTTATCGCAATACGCAATATTATGGACTTAAGCTGTTGAATTACAATGGCTTAGAAGATGCTTTTCATTCCGTATCTTACTTAGCCAAACAAACCACCACTTACCAAATTTATGAAATTATCAGAGATATTTTAGAGCCTAAAACCATACTTGGCAAAGCCCAAAATGCAAAAATGGGAGCTTGTTTGGTGGGAGATGACAAGGAAGTTTATTTTATAGAGCAATGGGCGGAATGGGAAGATAAATATTTGGACAAACGCCTGATTATCAAAGGATTACAAATCGTAAAAAACCAGAGTAACAATCAACCTCTGCGTAATGAAAAAGGCGAATACAATGCCGGTGCGCAAGGAGTTTTGAAATATTTGGTCAAAGTCGAGCTGCCCCAAGTGCGAACAAATCCTAGTTTGGTAGTGGTATTTAAAAAAGAAATTTTAGAAAAAACTACCCAACAATGGATGAATGAAACCGGCTATTATTTTTACTCGGGGGCTGATAGCAGCAAAGGCAAAGTTTATCATAGCAAAACCGGACAAAAATATCATATCATCTTCCCCAATGAAGCCGAAAAAACGCAGTTTCTTAACAAATACCAAGCAAGCCCCCAAATTTATGAAATCTATGAGCCTAACTGGAATCTTTTTAAAGATTGAGAACATATTGTTTATTCCTTACATTTAGTGCATTTTTTTGCAACAGTTGCTTGTGAGGCACAAGCAACGGCTTAATGCCCTTGTCCTCAAAGGCAAGAGCGTGCGCACTAAAAAGCCGGAAAAAAATGTTATTTCCGCTACTTTTGGCTTTTAGAACAATGCTAATAGGCATAAGAAAACCACTAAATTGAAAGATTCAATGTTTTGACAAAGTTTCACACTTTGCCGAAGTTCAACACAATTCAATTTTGCGTATAAACATTTAGAGTTTTTATAGACTTTTAGATAACCTATTGCCAAACGCTGATAATCAAGTACTTACAAAAACGAGATAATTGGACTTTTTTATATTTCATAAAACAAAACTCATTTTAAAAGTAAGAGTATTAGAAAAGTACAATTTTTAAATGCTTTTCAAGTGGAGGTTTATAAAATTCAGGAATTGAAATAAGATGACAAATCAAAGGCTTTAGTTTAATCAGAAATGTGTAAAAATTCATTGGTCTCGAGATGGCGGGGCATAAAGAACGTGATTTTCTGAAATCTAATCCGCAATTTCTAAGACCAACAGCAGAGGAAAACAAGAAAAAAGCCTTTCAATAAATTTGAAAGGCTTGAAAATCAATGATTTATCTAAGATTAATATTTTATCAATTTGCTTTGTTTGATACCATCTTTGCTTTGGATTTGAATGAGATAAAGTCCGGCTTTCCAGGTTTCGAAATGCGTATTCAAAATAGCCTGCATTTCGGTCAAGGTGCTACTTCGGGTCCAAATTTGTTTCCCTTGGGCATTATAAACCCTCAAATTGACTAGTTCGTTGGAAGTTTGTTTGCCATTGAGTTCTAAAGTCAAGTTTGTGATAGCCGGATTGGGATAAACCACAAAATTATTGACTTCATCGCCTTTTACATAGCGCTGAGGGCTGTAATTAAATTTGCCATCAAAATCCACTTGTTTCAGTCGGTAGTAAGCGGTTTCTGAATTGCGAATACTGAATTGGTAATTCCGAATTGAACTAGAATTGCCGGCACCATCTACAAAACCTATTTTGTTAAATGCTTGATTATCAATACTTTGCTCAATTTCAAAACCTTTATTATCGATTTCGGTGGCAGTTTTCCAGTTTAATAAAACCGTGTTTTCATTGGTTCTTTTGGCTTCAAAACTTAGCAAGGTAATTGGTAATGGGGACGATGTACTACCAATCTCGAACTGACTAAACGAAGTTTGCGAAGTAAAACCGGTAAATTGAATGACTTTGGTCGTATTGTTAGCACTGGTTCCACTTGCAAAAAACGCAGGAAATGCCGCTGTAGAATTATCAGGACGTTTATAGAGTTTGAGATTGCTTGGCGCAGTAACATCAGCCGCAGAAATAGTATTGCTGCTTGGCAAAGTAAAATTCATACCATTGTAAGCCACGCTTCCGGTGCCAAATTGTCTAATAACCCAATAACAAGAAGCCGTATTGGTGCCTACATTGAGTTGACTAACCCCATTCACCGGATTTCCTCTTAATTGATACGCTACAAACTCATTTGCAGGAGCAGTGGTAAAGTTTACCGCCACATTGGCAGCCGCAAAATTATTCAACCCTAGGCTGGGCGTTATTCTTTGAGAAGTACCTTGAGCCACTGCAACATCTGATGGAACACGACTTACACCATTTTGTAAAGTACCGTTGTTGTCTGCGATGGCATCAACCGCATTGCCGGTGGTTTCATTGAATTGATAGTAAGCCACTAAACCACTCTCGGTGCCTGATAAGGTAAGGTGCATACTTTCGCGGATTTGGGCTTGAGTGCGGGCGGTGTTCCAAATGCGTACTTCATCTAAATTACCATTCCAAAATCTTGCATTGGTAGCTTCAGAATCTCGTCCCATTCTAAGTACAGCACTCGTAGCATTGAAACTTGTAAATGCGCCCGATAAGCTCGTACCAGCAGGCACTCCATTTTTATAAACAATCAATTCGCCTGTAGAGGCTTTCCCCACCATAGCAATATGCATCCATTGATTAAGGTCATAAGCGAATTCTACAGCTCTCCAACCAGCGTTTGTATTAATAAAATGTGTGGTAAGTCCTGCATTAGTTTCAATCACAAATCCACCATTATTAGCCGCAGGTCTTTTGGCAAGTATATCTTGCACAGTGGTTATATCTCTGGCATAAGCCCAATATTCAATGGTTATCTCACCAGTCGTAGCATAAGAGTTAAGATTAGTGTTATTAGCAACCTGTACGCTTTGGTTGCTTCCATTAAAACTCATCATATTCCCCCTTACTGCGCTGGGTGTATTGATAATGTTGCCTGTGATAGCGAAATCATACGCTGCTTCATTAGAGTCATCATTATTAATGGTGATAGTCGCATTTTTTGTACCTGTAGTAGCAGAATTAAGTGTTACGGTGAATGTAGCAGAACCGCCTACAGCTACCGTTGTGGGCGCAGTACCTACGGTAAAGTCAGTAGTATTCGTATTGCTTACGGAAGTGATATTGAGTATGCGTGAGCCTGTATTTTGGATAGTGAAAGTCCGCACAATAGGCGTGCTGACAAGCGTAGCCCCAAAATTCGTATGGTCGACGGTACTGGGGGTAATGTCTCCGTCTGCTATTGTGGTGGCATTGCCTTGCAAGTTTATTTCGGGGGTTGGGACTGCGCCATTTACCCAGTTGGAAACTGTCCCGGCAGAGAGTGTAAAGTTGGTAAGCGTGCCGTTATTTGCTCCACCAACCGTGGTAGCAAGGTCATTAAGCGTTGTAATGCCTGTATTGGTGGCATTGGCAGTACCTTGATTGAATTGGTAATAAGCGACTAAGCCCGGTTCATTGCCTACCCAACCTGTATTCATAGCAGTTAGTACTTCAGCCGGGGTAAGCACTTTATTCCAAATACCTACATTATCCATATCGCCTGCGAAATAACGAGAATTCGCCCCCCCGTTTACCACACCATTAGGTCCGTCATAACCGCCTAAAAGCAAATCAATTGTATTGGCATAAATCGGAAAATTCCAAGTAGTTTGGGCAGATAGTGTCCCATTTACATACAATTTTATGTTGTTTGTACCGAGTTCTGTGAATGTAAGCGCAATATGCGTCCATTGATTGATAGCGACAGGAATACCCGAATCCCATTGTACGCGTGGGCTTGGCAACCAGCTACCTGTGCTGGTTGCTATGAAACAGATATTATTATTATTGCTCAATTCGCCAAAGTTAAGCATGTAACCTCTATTATTACTATCATCATCCCATTTAGCTACTACTGTATTGTATCCTATGGAAGTACGCCGCACCCACGCTTCTATAGTCATAGCAGTAGAAGGGTTAAGATTGGTGTTGTGAGCAATTCTAACATTGTCATTTGTACCATCAAAATGGAGGGCATTGTTTTGTGCCTTGGCAGGCAAGGCAAAACCTATCAGCAGTAAGGTCAGCAGGCAGGCAAGTGCGTAGGTGAAGTAATTATTATTTTGAGGTTTTGTAATTTTATTCATAAAGAAAGATTTTTTGTTTGCCTGATACAACCATAAAACCGTCTCATAGTGAATAAAAGTACCCCTACAAATGCCCTCTAATTGAAATATTTATATTTAAAATCAAAATAATTATATTTTAATATTTCGTTAGCCATTCATCTAAGCTAGATTCTGCGGATAAATTAATTTTTTTCTTCAAACGATAACGTGCCATTTCTACGCTTTTAGGGCTGATGTTGAGGATATTAGCAATTTCTTTGTTGGTAAGTTTCATTCGGATATAAGCCAGCGTTTTGAGTTCGTTTTGAGAAAGTGCCGGGAAATTCTCGGCTAATTGTTTAAAAAAATAAGGATGAACTTGGGAAAAATGTAACTGAAAATTTGCCCAATCCTTGTCCAAATCCAAGTTATTTTGGATTTCTTGAAACAATGGCTTGATTTGAGAACGAAGTTCTCCACTTAAGTCATCCAAGCTTGCTTTCAATTGGTTCAGCATTTGATTTTTTTGGAAAATGTGCATCGTTGTACTTGCCAATTCTCGTTCTTTATGGGCAATTTGTTCTTCCAAACGCTCTTGTTTGATTAGGTTTAGGCTTTCTTCTAAGAGTAATTGTTCTTCTAATTTGGCGTTTTGGGTTTGTACCAATTTCTCACTTTGTTGCTGAATCAAAATCTTTTGTTCGAGCGTTTTTTGCCGATTCAGATAACCATAAAATCCAAAACCAGCCACAATCAAAATCAGTAAAACACTCAAAATCAAAGAGTAAACAAAAAATGATTGCTGTTGAATAATTGATAGGCTTAGTTTTTTATCTTTTTCCAACAATTGGATTTGTTGCTCTTTTTTTTCAGTTTCGTATTGGGCGGTTAGTTCAGCTATTTGACGGGTTTTTGCCAGACTAAAAATTGTATCTTTCAAAATACTAAGTTTTTCATAGTTTTGATAAGCCGCTTGGTAATTATTCTCTTTGGCATAAACCTCCGCCAATATTTGATAGGCATTTTTTTCCTCGACTTTGAGTTCGTGTTTTTGAGCTAAAGCTAGGCTTTTTTCGGCATACTCACGGGCTTTGCCTAA
>JALONJ010000038.1 GCA_025455045.1 Microscillaceae bacterium
ACAACCGACCCCGTAAAAAATTGGATTATTCCACGCCTAATGAAATCGTGAAGCGGTACATTTTAAACCCAAAAATTGCATTTCAAACTTGAATTCAAGCTTGATTTAGTTTATAAATGCTTGATAATCAGACTTTTAACTGATAAAAATTGATTGCGCGCCGGATGGAAGCCGTAAGGGAGAGACCCCGCTTGCGCCCCCTGCCTAGCATCGGGTTTGCAAACCCGATGCTAGGCAGGGGGCGCAAGCGAGGCTCTATACACGACAGCCGGAAATCGCGCCCCACTATTGAGATGTTGGTTTGGGAATGATCCAGTTTTGATTTTGAGGGGCGAATATAAAATAAAAAAGAGATTTGGTGATTATCAACCGCCAAATCTCTGATTATTGACTAAAAAGATGTTTCTTTATTTCGCTGCTGCGTAGTTTTCGGCAACTTTATCCCAGTTGACTACACTCCAAAAAGCGGCAATGTAATCGGGGCGGCGATTTTGGTATTTCAAATAATAGGCGTGTTCCCACACATCTAAGCCCAAAATAGGCGTGCCACCACAACCGGCATCTGCCATCAAGGGGTTGTCTTGGTTGGCGGTAGAACATACTTCCAATTTACCGTTGTTTACACACAACCAAGCCCAGCCCGAACCAAAACGAGTAGCTCCGGCTTTGGCAAAGTCTTCTTTGAATTTGTCAAATGAGCCAAAAGCCGCGTCAATTGCCGCCGCTAGTTCGCCGGTGGGTGCGCCGCCGCCATTGGGCGAAAGCAAAGACCAAAACATTGCGTGGTTGTAGTGTCCGCCGCCGTTGTTGCGAACCACCATGTTGTCGCGCCCTAAGCCTTTGACAATTTCGTCAATGGTTTTGCCTTCGTGGGCAGTACCGGCAATGGCATTGTTCAAATTGGTAATATAGGCTTGATGGTGTTTGCCGTGGTGAATTTCCATTGTCATTTTGTCAAAATGCGGCTCAAGCGCATCAGAGCTGTATGGTAAAGGGGCTAATTCAAATGCCATAGTTTTAATTAAGTTATTGTTTATAAAGGTTTGATTTTCAATCAATTAACTATCTGATAAGGTAGGTTTGTTTTATAGGCTATCTTCAGAAGTCTATTGATAAAACCACGTAAAATTAAATTAGTTTCGCAAATCTTGAAAAAATTGCTGTAAGATTTCTTGGCAAGGCTGGGCAAAAATATCTTTGACAACTTTGGTTTTGGGGTGTAAGATGCCTTTGCCTTGGTTGATTTGGCTAAAACCCCGCTTTTCGTCGCCAGCTCCATAGACCAAGGTGCCAATTTGCGCCCAAGCAATGGCTCCGGCACACATCACGCAAGGCTCTAAGGTAACATACAGAGTACAAGCGGGCAGGTATTTGCTTCCGAGGTAGTTGGCGGCGGCGGTGATTGCCAAGATTTCGGCGTGGGCGGTTACGTCTTGGAGTTGTTCGGTTTGGTTGTGGGCTTTGGCAATGATTTTTTGATTTGCCACTACTACGGCTCCGACCGGAATTTCGCCCATTTCGTAAGCTATTTCGGCTTGGAGGTAGGCTTGGTTCATATAATATTCGTGAGACATAATATCGGATTTTCGAATTTAGGAGTTTTCGAATTTATTTTCATAAAAGTCTGATAGTCAGTTGCTTATAAATTCATTTGAATTCGAGAATTTCGCAAGTAAAAAAGGATAACTAATTGATTATCAATTGGTTATCCTTTTTTAATGAAAATTTAATTGTAAAAAATACCTTAAAAATTCGGATATTTTGAAGTAAAATGGCAAATGGGCTTAATAATCGCCTAAAGTTTCGGGCAATTGTGCCAAGGCTTGTGCCAATTGCTCGTCGTTGGGGGCTATACCGTGCCAATGATGACTACCCATCATAAAATCAACGCCAAAACCCATTTCGGTTTTCATCATAATCACAATCGGTTGTTCGCGTCCGGTGAGTGATTTTGCCAAAATCAGGGTTTTGATGACTTCTTCAATATCATTGCCGTTCATTTCCAAGACATTCCAGCCAAAGGCTTTCCACTTGGCGGCAAGATTTTGCAAAGACATCACTTTTTCGGTAGAGCCATCAATTTGCTGTCCGTTGAGGTCAATGGTGGCAATCAAATTATCTACTTTATGATGGGCGGCATACATTGCCGCTTCCCATATTTGCCCTTCTTGTTGTTCGCCATCGCCCATTAGTACATATACCAAATGTGAGTCTTGGTTGAGTTTTTTGGCTTGGGCTGCCCCTACTGCTACCGAAAGTCCTTGCCCTAGCGAGCCGGAAGCCACTCTCACGCCCTCGATATGCTCGGCAGTAGCCGGATGCCCTTGCAAGCGCGAATCAATCTTGCGGAAGGTTGCCAGTTCTTTGACTTCAAAAAAACCGGCGCGCGCCAATACACTGTACCAAACCGGCGAAATATGCCCATTGGACAAGAAAAACAAGTCTTCGCCAATGCCATCCATTGTAAAGTCGGTTTTATAGCGCAATATTTTGTGGTATAGTGCCACAAAAAATTCGGTGCAACCCAACGAACCGCCCGGATGCCCAGATTGAACGGCGTGAACCATACGTACAATATCGCGGCGTGTTTGCGAGGCTATTTTTTTGAGTTCTTCGATTTCCATACAATATCTAAAGGAATTAGGAATTAATAATTGGGAATTAAGAATTATTTAATTACCTGATTCTCAATTAATTATGGTTTTAAAATTTTACTTTATTTTGTATCTATTACAAAGGGAGATTTTCAACTTCTAAATATTCATAAGTATTTGATAATCAATAGGTTAATGAATAAACCAAAATATTTATGTCTTGATTTAGGTTTGAAAATAGATTGATTTTTTGAAAAAACATTTGTAATCCGAGCGCAAAACAAGCCAAAAAATAGCGGAATGGCAAACAAGCCAAGCGATTTTTGTATCAAATTAGGACAAAATTTGCGCCGCGTGTTCGGCAGTTTTTACTTTGGTGATAATGTCGCTGATTTTGCCGTTTTCATCAATCAAAAAAGTAGTGCGGACTGTACCCATATACTTCTTGCCATACATTGTTTTCTCTTGCCAAGTGCCGTACAAATCGTGAATGCTATGGTCAGTATCGGCAAGCAAGGTAAAAGGCAGGTTTTGTTTTTCGATAAATTTTTGATGCGATTTTTCGTCATCAGTACTTACTCCCAAAACCACATAACCCGCTTGTTGCAGCGCAGAGTGGTTGTCGCGCAAACTACAAGCCTGTTTGGTGCAAGCCTCGGTATTGTCTTTGGGATAAAAATATAAAACTACTTTTTTGCCGCGATAATCGCTCAGTTGAACTGAGTTGCCGGCTTGGTCTTTGCCTACAAACTCGGGAGCTTGGTCGCCAGTTTTTAAATTCATTTGCAATGATTTTTTAATTGAATAAATTTTTAAATTGTTGATAATGAAGTGATTATGATAAAATTATTCAAAAACAACTTACTACGAATCAAAAAATCACTTGTCAAATTAAATTGTTTGGGCAATTTAAACAAAAAATACACGTTTCGACAACAGTTGATTGTCAGCTAAAAATAATCCTACTTCATAAGCTATAATTTAAAATCGTTTATATTAAAACTTTTTTTGGGGATTTTTCGGGCGAGTATAGCCCTTACCAAAACCGAAAATTGTACCTTTGCAGACTAAAACATTAATTTCCACTCATTAACCAATAAAAATGAAGTCATTTGTCTGGATGTTCTTTTTCATCTTTGCTTGCCACAATTTGATTCAAGCCCAGAATCGCGCCGAATCACTCACCCAAGATACCACTCTCACCAAACCGCAAATCGGGTTTGTGAGCAAAACTTATAATTTTGGTAAGATCCGCAAAGGCGAAAAAATAGTTACTTCTTTTTATTTTAAAAATACAGGCACTCGCCCCCTCAAAATCCTCCAAGTCCAAACCAGTTGCGGGTGTACGGCTACCAACTGGACTCAAGGCTACATCAACCCCAATGCCTTGGGCGAAATCACCGTTACTTTCGACTCGGGGGCAAAAAGCGAAATCGTGGGCAATCAAAGCAAAGTAATGCTCGTCATATCCAATGCTTTGGACAAAGAAGTAAAACTCATCTTGGAAGGCGAAGTAGTGAATGGTGAAGTAAAGAATAATTAACAAGTTAAGAATTTAAGGTTATATAAGTATTTGATAGTCAATTAGTTGCATTTATTGCCACTGGGCTGTGTGCCACAACCCAAGGGCAATCCTGAAAAATTGAGAAGACTCACTATATTTTTGTAATCAATTCATTATCAACTAACCGATTTCATATAATTTTTCCAAAGATTGTATCATCTTTTCTAAGCTAAACATTGCTTGTACCGATTCCTTGCCTTGTTGTGTTAGTCGGTTGCCTAGCTCGCGGTCAGTCAGCAATGTAAGCATAGCTTCATAAATTGCCTCAGTATTTTCAAAAGGTACTACCAGCGCATTTTCTTTATCTTTGATAAATTCCACCGCTACACCCGACAAAGTAAAAATAGAAGGTACTTCGCTTGCCAAAGCCTCTACATAAGTTTGCCCAAAGGCTTCAATGGTTTCATTAATCGGAACGTGGACATAAATATCCAACAAGCGATACAAAGCCGCCAACTCGGTCTCAAAAGTAATTTGGATATAGTTGGAAGCGGGGATTTTTGCCAGCAATTTATCAATTTCGGGTTTGTAATCGCCTACCGCATTTGCCAAAAGCAAGTAGGCATTGGGATAGTCTTTTAATAATTTCTCGAAAGCTGGAATCGTGTATTGAATTCCCTTCCAATGCGTATGTCGAGCGATGATGCCAAGAATAGGAAATTTTCCTTTAGTTTTATACTTTTCTTCTAATTGTCTGATTAACAATGAATTAGGGTTGAAAAAACTATTTAATTGAAATCCGTGGTGAATCAGTTGAATTTTTTGCGGCTTGACAAACTCTTGCTCAATCAATATTTGGCGCGCAGTTTGGCTAATCGCCACAATATCGGTAGCCCAATAATTACAAAATCGGTCATAATACACCGCACGAGGGAAATATTGATGATGAAGCGTAGTGTGGTGGCGGGTAAATATTCGTTTGCGGATACCCAAGCTACGCGCCGCCAAAATGCCAAGCAAAGTTGCCTCAAACAGATGACAGTGAACTACTTGGGTTTTGAATTGTTTGAGGTGTTTGCGAACTTGCCAAAATGCCCTAAATAAATCTTTTTTGCCGCGATAAGTTACGCGCACCACTGGAATTTGTTGTTTTTTCAAATATTCTTCCAAATAGCTATTATCGGGATTGAGCAAAATAAACGAGAGCTTAAATTTATCAGCATTTAACCCTTCGGCAATCCATTCAAAAGCCAGAGCTTTGTCGATATTGGAAATAATATAAGTTACATTAATCATAAGTAGTTGATTATCAGGCAATTATATTTTTTTATTGGGAAAGTAAGCCGAAAGCCCGGTCGTAATCCAATCATATACTTTGTACCGAATGGGTTGGGGCAAAATCCTCAGCCAATTGAAACCATCAATGGTCTTGACCCAAAAAGACTGAGCAAAAATAAAATAAACGCTTTTTTTCCAGCCTTTTATTTCTTTAAAATCGTATTGATTGAATTTTTGATAAATTTCGGGTTTGAGTTCTTTGAGGCGTGTTTGGGCTTTTTGATATTGCCTGAGTCGCAAGATATAGGACCGACAAGTAATAAAATCATCGTGCCAACCCATAGCGGCAGGATTGTAATAGATAGAAATTGATTTTAAAGTGGCTCGGACTGCCAAATCAAAATCTTCGGCATCGGTGAGTCTTGGGTCAAATCCTGCCAATTGAAAAAACAAAGATTGAGGAGTAGAAAAATTAGCCGCCATCAAAAACGGTCGGTCAGGCGAGATAAGTCCTGTAACTTGAGGAAGGTCTTTGACCCATTTGTGCGTCAAAAAGGCTCTAAACTGCTGAAAATCAGACTTTAACACTTTTTGGTCTTCCATTGCACTCCCGACGAGCAAGGTATTGGGCTGGTTTTGATGATGACCCAAATGCAAGGCAACACACTCAGGAATAGGACGCATATCATCATCAAAAAAAACCAATAAATCGCCGGTCGCCTCTTTCGCGCCGCGATTGCGAGCTACCGCCCGTCCGCCGTTGGCTTGGGTAATTATCCGCAAATTTTGAAGCCCAAAATCATTTTCTTTTAAGATTTGTTCCGAGCTGTCGGTTGAGCCATCTAAGACAACCACTGTTTCAAAATCCGAAAAAGTTTGTTGCGCTAAAGCCCGCAACACATTGGGGAGTTTTTTTGCCCCGTTGTAAGAAGGCACAATCACACTTATTTTAAAATTTTGATTCACAGAAAGTTAGGTAGTTTTTTTGTAAAATACTGATAATCCACCAGAGGCGGATGTGGTCAGTTAGTTATCATATTTATTTGATTATTTTGATTCTCCAAGTCAAGTGTTAGAAATTGAAATCATCAAAAATCATTTACTATCATTTTCCGGCGATGGTTTGACTTCATTAAAAAATACTCGATTAATCCAGCGTGGCAAAAAGACCACTCCGGCTATCAAATATGGATAGTAAGTAATCATTCGCCAAACAATAGAAATAAACCCGGTCATTACGGTTGCAAAAGGGTAATAAAAATTGGTAAAGGCGGCTTCGGCAATGCCCGAACCACCCGGTGTGATGGCAATAATCAAAACCACCCACAATATCACGTGGCGCGAGAAAATAAGCGTATGGTCAGCCACCGAAAGCCCCACAAATGCGGCAATCAAACAATTGACAATAAAATAACGCGAAGTCCAAACCAAGGCGGTGGACACAATCGCCCGTACCCAGTATCCAATATGAATACCTTTTAATTCGGCGGAGGCTATCACCAACTCATCGCCCTGATGTTCGGCGGCTTTGCGAAAACGCTTCAAAAAACTAAATGAAGTTACTTTGATAAACAACCATTTGATAAATTCGGGCTTCACAAACAAGCCATAAGCCATCAAAGCCGTATAAACCGCAATGACGGTATAACTGGTATAAAAAGTATATTTCAACAAGCTAATCCATTGCGGGTCGACACCATCTAAATAAAAGATGCCTTGAGGAAATACATTATAAAAATTCAAAATCAAAACAATTGCCCCAACCGTGATAAAAAACATATTGTCCAAAATAGCCGAAACCAATACATAAGCCAAGGATTTGCCAAAACTAATTCCTTCTTTGAGCAACAAAAAAGCCGCTACTGCCGTGCCGCCCACCGCCGAAGGACTTACTGCCGAGCTAAACTCCCACAATATGATAGTATAAAAACTTCCGCCCCAACTCAAGGATTTGCGCGTAAGGTGGCGAATCCGATAAATATAAAAACCATCGCGTACCACCAATGCCAAAACTGCCATTGCGAGCCAAAAAACACTGGGGTTTTTGAAATTCTCGAGCAAATTTTGGGAAGTAATATCACGATAAAGCATCCAAGCCGTAAATCCCAAACCAATGATGATGGGGATAATGACTTTGTTAGGATTAAGGCTTTTTAAAATTTTATTTTCTTGTTGTAATTCTTGGATTGTTTCTTGTGAATTTTCCATAAAGTCGGTTATATCGTTATACGTACAGATTTTTGCGCTTTAGATTAACTTTGAATAATTATTCAAGCGATAAAATGAAATCATCATTGAATAAAAATTTAGGGTACATTTTGGTTTGAAATTTAAAATATTTTCATTCTTCAATGTTCAATCCTCGCTTCTAAATTACAAAGTTTCGTTTTTAAATCGTTGATAATCAGTGTATTATATTTTTTTAAATTGCTTACAAAGTGTTTGGAATTGAAGTGGATTTTTCGGGGTTTTCTTCAATCCAAAAATTATTAAAACCCTCACCGAGTTGCAAATTTATCAAACGGTTTTGTAATAACTCAAGGATTGCCAAAAAGTTGAATATAACGGCTATTTTCTCGCGGGCTTGCCCGAGCATTTCTACAAAGGAAATACGTTTGCCGGCTTGCTTAAGTTCGTGGAGGACAAATTCTTTTTGCCCTTCTACGGTGTATGGGTAAGGGACAATGGTATGCACTACTTGGTGGCTACGCTCCTCGAAGCGGTGAATTACATTTTCATATACTTTCAACAATTTGTACAAGTCTAGGGTATGCAATTCTATCTCAAGTTGATTGGCTTGCCCGATTTTTTGGAGTTCGTTTACCAGATTGCCGCGCGGTTCTTTTTGCAATTGCAAAGCCTCCAAATCGCTAAAGGCTTCTAACACCGATTTATATTTTTTGTATTCCAATAAATAATTGACCAATTCTTGGCGGGGGTCATCGGCGGGGGCAATAGACTCGTCTTTGGGAATCAGCATTTTGGCTTTGATGCGCATTAGGGTAGCCGCCACCAAGATAAACTCGCTGGCAACTTCGATATTTAGTTCTTCCAGTTGTGCCAGGTATGCCAAAAAATCTTCGGTAATTTGGGCAATCGGAATGTCATAAATATCAATTTCATTGCGCTCAATGAAGAACAATAATAGGTCAAACGGACCCTCAAACAAAGGTAACTTTATCTCGAAACTCAAGGTGTAGCCAAAATTTAGGCAACAAAAATAAGCAAAAGTTAGGAGTAATGTGCATAGTCAGTTTGATTTAAGTATGTTAATTTGCTAATCTATTGATAATCAGGCGATTATATAAAATTATTGATTATTCTTACACCATTACAGCGCAAATTTTGAAGTTTTTTTTAATTGCATTTTTGTAATTATATTTCCAACTCCGACAAAGTTTTAAACTTTGCCGAAGTTGGATAAAGCAATTTTTATGAGCAAGCCCCTTTTGAAGGCGTATCATTTTTCAAAAAAAGTAAGTATAAAACTTAGGCAAAAAAATCAAAATTCCTACTCCGGCGGCGGCAATGGCGGCTAACAACACAGCTCCGGCACTTACATCTTTGACAATGCCGGCTTGGGCTTGATACTCCGGCGAAAGCCAATCGACCAGCACTTCTAAGGCGGTATTGAATCCCTCTGCCGATAGCACCAAGCCCATTGCCAATAAAATCATTTGCCACTCACCTAAGCTAATCCGAAAATAAAATCCAAAAAACCCTACCAAAGTGCTGATAATCAAATGCACCCAAGCATTGGGCTGGGTACGCAACAGGTAGTAAATGCCTTGCAAGGCATATTTAAAACTTAAAATCCGTTGATAAAAAAAGTTTTTGTTTGCCGAGTTGGGTATCTTGGGCAGCATATCAAGTAAAGTTTTTAAGACATTGGGAATGAATAATCGGAGTAGGGTTTAGGCAAAGTTTGACAATTTGCCAATCAGGTTATTTTGAAAAAAAATCCGGCTGTTTGAGGGGCTAAACAGCCAGATTTACCTTATAATAAATGAAAAAATATATTAACTAATTGATTATCAGGTAGTTATAAAATAAATTACAACACACGCTTATTCAATACTTACCAACTCCACTTCAAAAACTAGGGGCGAATTAGCCGGAATGTCGTTGCCCATAGCTCGCTCGCCATAAGCCAAATACGAAGGAATGAGCAAAATAGCCCGACTACCAACATTGAGCAGTCCGATACCCTCGTCCCAGCCGCGAATGACCTGACCTTGCCCCAAAGCAAAACCTATGGGTTGGTAAGGACGATTAGGATTAAAAATATTATTGGCTTGGGCAATGTACTCAAGGCTGGTGTCAAATACTTTGCCGTCGAGGAGCTTGCCGGTGTAGTTTACTTTTACAGTTTGCCCGGGTTGCGGTTTAGCTCCGGTACCTTGCAAAATAACCGCATATTGCAAACCCGAGGCGGTTACTTGCGGTTTCAGACTGTTTTTCTGGGCATATTCGGCAAGTATTTTGGCTTCGGCGGCTTGCATATCGGCTTTGGATTTGACATCTAAAATTCGGAAAAAGTATTTGACCGAAGTACCTTTGGGAAAAAATCGCGGCGGTTCTTCGCCACTTATTTTGACCACACTGTCCACACTTACCCAACAAACTGCCGAGTCGCCTTTGCTCAATAAGCTAAAAATCTCTCGAACATCAATTTTACTTACTGCCGCGCTCACTTGCACTCCTTTGTAGGCTTGAGTACCAATGAGCGAATCTTTGAAGTTTTTGACCGTAAGGCGAAAATCTATCATATCTCCGATTTGGACTTTGCGATTGGCAGTGCCTTTCTCTAAAATTTTGTAGGCTAAACCATTGGGAGTTCTCGAGTAGTCGGCACCTTGCGCCCAGCTTTTTTGTAGCCATACACTCAAAAGTAGAATCAATAAACAGGTTTTTAAATTCATTGGGTTAATAAAAAATTGAAATAAAATTTTGCGAAATTAAATCAAGTTGCGCACAATCTATAAGCTAACGTACAATTTTGTGAATTATTGATTTGCCGCCTAAGTAATTTCTAGTTGCGGTTTATTTCACTTTTATTTTCCAATCTTTGAGCATTTTTTTAAAAGCGGCTTGGGCAAGTGCCTCATTTTCAATCAGATAGCGCGCCCCAATGTACTTGCAAGGCTGATTTTTCTCATCTAAAACCGGCGAAACTACGGCATCAACCCAGTAATGAGTGCCGTCTTTTTTGCGATTTTTGATAATACCTTTAAAGACTTGTCCGGCTTGAATGGTTTGCCAAAATATTTTGAATACTTCTTGAGGCATATCGGGGTGGCGAAGTATATTGTGGGGTTTGCCTATTAGTTCTTCGCGGGTGTATTGCGATACCTCACAAAGTTTATCATTGACAAAGGTTATATTGCCATAAGTATCTGATTCTGAGAGGATTGTGGTAAGGTTAAACACCCTCATACGCGCTTCGGTATCGCGCTGGAGTTGTTGCAAATCATTTAATTGTTTCTTAAGCTGTTTATTGGCGGTATCAATTTGGACTTTGCCAATTTGTATTTCTTTTTTTGATTTGCTAATATCAATCGCCAACTTCAATACTTTTTCTACCTCACCGGATTTGTTTTGAATGGCAACGTAGCTGCCACTTATCCAAATTATTTCTTGGTTTTTATTGACTCTTTGATATTCGCCGGAAATAGTTTTACCGGCTTTCAAATCAGCCCAAAACATTTGATAATCAACCGATTGGGCATATTCGGGGCTGACAAAAATGCGGTGGTGCTTACCCACAATCTCATCTAAACTATATTGCATCAATTGGCAAAACGCAGGATTGGCACTTTCAATGATTCCGTTTGGCGTAAACTCTACTTTGGCAATGAGGCTATTGTCTATCGCCGTCAATTGGGCATTGAGCAGTACTTGTTGCTTATACATTTCTTCTTGGGTAGCACTCAATTCTTCCATATTTTGGCGGAGTTCTTCTTCTTGAGAGCGTAAAGATTCGGTTTGCTCTTGGGAGTCGCGGAGTAGCTTTTGTGTGAGGGCATTGTTGAGCATACTCTCGAGCATAATGGCGATATTGCGACTTACCCGCTCAAGTACTTGTCGCTGTCGCAATTCAATTGCCCGTACAAAAACCAGTTCAATCACGCCATACAATTTGCCATTGAAACACAGAGGAAAAACAAAAATTCCGGCAGCACTAATTTTAAAGATGGTGGAAGTATTGAGATGAATGCTTTGCGCTGGCAGGTTTTCAAAAAAAATGATTTTTTGTAACTCGGCACTTTGCCCTACCAAGCCCTGACCGAATTTGAAAGTTTGGTGCTGAACATTGTTCCAATCGCAAGCGTATCCGGCAGTAGCTTGCAAAACTTGATTAGAATTGTCCAATAGATAAAATACGCCGCTATAAGCCTGACTAAATTCGGCTATTTGTTCAAGCATTACCGTTGCAAAATCTTGAATTGATTTGGCGTAGTTGTGCCTAATCAATTCATCAAATTGGGCAATGTGGTTATCAATCCACAAACGGTCTTGTAGGTTGTAATCCAAGGTCGGATTGTTTTGAGTAATATTGCTTATGTTGGCAATGTCCAGCATTTCTTTTTAAGGATTTGAAATTTATAATGAGGGACTATATAAATACCTGATTATCAGTTGATTAGCTTAGTAGTTGGCTATCTCGCAAACTATTTATGCGATGTGATTTTTAAATTATTCCCCAAATTTTTGCGGGCAAAAGTAAGCTAGAAGCGAACCCGTAGGTTCGCTTCAATTTGTACATCTCTATTCAAATTTAGCTTCGAGAGTCTCAATACAATCAATAATTTCACTGCCAATTTGGTCTATGTCCTCCATTTTGGCATTGGCGGCATTTTCATCACCGGCTTTTTTGAGAGCAATGATTTCGTTGGCTTTTTGATGAATCCGTTGGTGGGTTGCATCTAGGGCTTGTACTTCGGCGTATTCACCATATTTCACTTTGCCCACTTCATTAATCCATTTGCCCAATACACAAGCATTGAAATCCGCCAATACTTCTTCGGGTACATCTTTGGAGCCGTCCAGATAAGCGCGCATCTTGCTTTTGAAGAGATAATGTTTTGATTTGGCATTTACCAAGTCTTGTTTTACGGTTAATTCCATAATTTTTTGCTTAAAAATTAAAAAATAATTCAACTTTATCCATAGCGTAAAATATTGATAATCAGCCAATTAAGATATATTTATAAATCAAAATGCCTAGTTTAGGCATTGATTGCTTTGCTGTTTAACTGGGCTTCCAATTCTTTGACTCGATCTTGATATTTTTTCTCTTTGCGGGCCATTTCTTCTTGGGTAGCCATCATTCCGTCCAAAGTTTCGCGCATTTCTTCTTCTTGGGTTTTGAGGGTCTGGGCTTGGGCTTTCAAGTCTTCGGTCATTTTGCGATTTTGGGTAATGTCAAGGGCTAATTCAATAATTTTTTCAACCTCACCGTTTTTGCCGACCACCGGTACATAACTGCCACTAATCCAAACCAAATCGCCCAATTGATTGATCCTTTCAAACTCGCCCGATTGAATGTTGCCTTGTCTTAACTCCTGCCAGAGCTGCTGATAATCAGTCGATTGAGCTTTTTTGGGGCTGACAAAAATTCGATGGTTCTTGCCGCGAATTTCGTCCGATGGGTATTGCATCAATCGGCAAAAAGTTTCATTGGCATCTTCCAAAATTCCTTGGGCATTGTATTCGGCTTTGGCAATTGTACTGTTGTTGATAGCCACCAATTGGGCATTGAGCAGGATTTGCTGTTTATACATTTCCTCTTGAGTACTATGTAGCTCCTCCATATTTTGGCGGAGTTCTTCCTCCTGTGCGCGGAGGGCTTCGGTCTGTTCTTGAGTTTGTTTGAGTAGGTTTTGTACTTCTTTCTCTTTCTTTTTGGCTGTGTCGAGGGCTTTGTGTAAAATAGTTTCGCTTGCTTTCATTTTTTCGTTAGCTTTTTCCAACTCCGCTTGTTTTTGCGCCATAGCTTCTTGAGTAGCTTTGAGTTCTTCCATATTTTGGCGCAGTTCTTCTTCTTGGGCTCGGAGGGCTTCGGTTTGTTGCTGCGAGTCTTGCAAAAGTTTTTGCGTAAGGGTATGATTGCTAATGCTTTCAATCATAATAGCAATATTGCGCCCGACTCGCTCCAATACTTGACGAGCCAAGTCATCTAAATTTGCAACAAAGATCAACTCTATGACCCCAAAAACTTTTTGATTAAATACCAAAGGCAGGATCAAAATACTCACGGTATTTACCTGAAATGTAGCCGAGCTGTGCATCACCACATTAGCCGCCGGAATATTGTCCAACTTCATTACCTTTTGCGACTCGGCGGCTTGCCCTACCAAGCCTTGCCCCAGCTCAAGAGATTGACTAGCCAAGCTTTGCAAATCGTAGGCATAGCTACCAATGGCTTCAAGCAAATTATTTTCAGGATTAATGATATAAATTACCCCCGAATAAGCCCCAGCAAATTCCGCCGAGTAATCCAAAACCACATCGGCAAATTCAAGCAACGATTTATTGTAATTGAGGCGGATGAGTTCGTCAAATTGGGCAATGCTAGAGTCTATCCATTGTCGGGCTTGCATTTCTTGAGTTTTTTGGGCAAACTCCGCCGAAAGTTGTTTGTATTTATCTTCTCCAGATTGCGAAACTTCGTCTTGCATCATATCCAAATGTAGGTTAGTGTTTACTTTTATCAAAAAAAAATCGCCGATTGTCAATTGTAGATGTCAATAGTTCGGACAGTTTCTGGTTTTCTAAGCCCCCTGCCCCCGGAGGGGGTTCTTTTCTGAATTTCTTGTTAAGTGCTTGATAATCAGTTAGTTACAAGAAATATTTGAAATAACATAACTGCCTGATAATCAATTACTTATAAAAAATGTCCGAAGTATTTAGATGTTAGAGTTTTATATTTTTTAAGTTTTTAGAAAGTATTAGAAATTAGCAATTAAAGATGTTTATTTGCCCATTTTCTGGAAGCTCTAGCTTTATTCTAAGCCTCAACTCATTCACGCGCGCAGGCTAGACAGCCTGCGTTACAATTTTCCTGAAAAATGGTGGAGATCCAAATATATTATATAACTATCTGATTACCAAGTATTTAATAAATAATTAGAAACTCGGAACTGTCCGAACTATTGATTTTACAAACTCAAAAAACCGAAATTTTATAGCCTTACGGCAAATAGCGTAATATCATCTCGTTGGTCGGCAATACCTTGATAATTTTTAAGTTCCTCAACAAAGGCGGATTGTTGGGCAGGAAGCGAAGCCTCCGTGTATTTTTCTACCAATTGCACAAATCTTTTTTCACCAAATCTAATTCTTTGCGCATTGCAAATATCGAGCAAGCCATCGGTAGGCATATACACTACATCACCCAACTCCAATTCAACCACTTGGTTGCTAAATACCAACTCTTGATTGGTAGCCAAGCCACCAATGGTGTGGCGATTGCCCTTTAGCTTTTGCAATTTTGTGCCTTTGGTATAAAACAAATCACATTTTGCACCGGCAAAGGTGAGTTGAATTTTTTCGCCCCAAAACTCAATTGCACAAATCGAAACGTCCATTCCATCTTTGCGAACCGCCTCGTCTTGCGACAATGCCCCGCTAATGTTCGAGTGTAATTGGTGCAATATTTCGGCAGGGTTATGAATATCGTTTTCGATTACAATTTTGTAAAGAAAACTACTGCCCAACATAGACATAAATGCCCCCGGCACGCCGTGTCCGGTGCAATCTACCACAGCAACAATGATTTTATTATGCACTTCGGTAACCCAATAAAAATCGCCCGAAACCATATCTTTGGGTTCATAAATAATCAAATGTTCTTCAAACAACATTCGAAGCTTGTTTTCGGTGGGCAAAATGGCTTTTTGGATATTTTTGGCATACCGAATACTTGATAATATACGGTCGTTGTTTTGTTTTAATTGTTGGTAAGTCTCGTAAGTTTTATCGCTTTGCTTTTGCAACTCGCGGTGAACCAAGTTGAGCTGCTCGAGGTTGGCGCGCATCTCAGATTCTTGTTGGCTGATGATTTCTTTTTGGGATTGGGTTTGGGCTAACAAATTTTGGCTTCGGCGGGTGTTGAGCAAGCTGGCAAGGGTAATGGCAATATTTTTGCTTACTTTTTCCAACAAAGACAAGTGTTGTTCCGGCAAATTTTGGGTAAAATAAAACTCCAAAACGCCATATACTTTTTGGCTAAAAACCAAAGGCAACATCAACATACTGCCCACACTCAAAGTATAATTGAATTGATTGATAGTCAATTGATTAGCTGGTAGGTTGTTCAAATAAACAATTTTTTGGGAGCGTGCGGTTTGCCCAATCAAATCTTCACCACTTCGGAAAGTTTTTTTAGCCAATTGTTTGATTTTGCAGGCATAACCGGCCTCGGCTTGCCAGTACTCGTCCGAATCATCTAAAACATAAAATACTCCATAAATAGCTTGGGTGGATTCTGCCAGATAATTTAATAAATTGCGGGCAAAGTCGGCAATACCTTGCGTCAAGTTATCGCGCAATACCTCATCGATGAGTGCCACCTGATTATCAAACCAAGCGGCATCATTTGCAATGCTATTTTTTTTTGTAGCTTCCTCCTTCAATACTTTGACTGAAGCTAAATGACTAATTTGTAAGTGGTTGGAGTTGAAACTATGCGTTTCCACCATAATGTTTTTTTGAAATTACTAAAGTACCAAACCGTTTTAAATTTTATTAATTTTGGTCAGGTTGTTAGGGTGCAACTTTAAATTTTAGAGGTAGTATGATGTAATAAATTATTTTTTGTATCTATCTGATTATCAGGTAGTTAAATCCAAACAATCAATATACAATATGCTTATTAATTTTAAGAATTGGTGTGATTTATATTTGTAAATTTATATTCATTTAGTCGGATTTGAAAACATTTAGTTGGTTTTTTTCGGTCAATTGCAGTATTTTAGCGATAAATCACAGGTTTAAGCTGGTAAAAATCCCTAAATCTCCTTTTTAGCCTTACTTTAACGATTTCGGGCGAAAACTTACATCGCAATTTGCCGTTTTTTTATTGAAAATTCAGCAAGTTTATTGTATGTTATTGAGATTATTTGATTGAAAACAGCCTGCTTTTGGTAGTTTGAAAATATTATCAATTTGTAAGTTTTAGCCAATAATACCCTACATTTGAACTTTATTGTAAACAATAAATTGACAATCTTACTTCTCCAATGTTTACCATTGCCCAAATACTAGCCCTCTGTGGGGGCAAAGCCCACCAATTGAGCAAGCCCGAAGCCCCGATTGAGCATTTGCTCATTGATAGCCGCAAGGTAGCTTTTCCCGAAACTTCTTTGTTTTTTGCTATTCGGGGTGAGCGGCACGATGGACACAATTATATTGGCGAATTGATAAAAAAAAATGTCCGAAATTTGATTGTCGAGACGGATTCTCACCCTCAAATTTTGGCAATTGATAAGTCGGAAAATCCTCATTTGAATATTATTCTTGTTCCCAATACCATTTTGGCTTTGCAACAAATAGTCGCCGCTCACCGCCAACAATTCAATTATCCGGTAATCGGCATCACGGGTAGCAATGGCAAAACCATTGTCAAAGAATGGCTGTATCAATTGTTAAGTCCTGATTTTCAGATAGTTAAAAGCCCCAAAAGCTATAACTCGCAAGTGGGCGTACCTTTGTCGGTGTGGGAAATGCAAGCCGGGCATCAGTTAGCAATTTTTGAAGCCGGTATTTCGCAACCCAACGAAATGGCAAATTTGGCAGAGGTGATACGCCCGACTCTTGGTATTTTTACGAACATCGGCACCGCCCACGATGAAGGTTTTGAGAGTCGAGAACAAAAAATTCAAGAAAAACTCCAACTTTTTCGCCACTCCGAAGTCATCTACTCTTTGCATAGCCAAACTTTGAGCCGCCCGCCGTATCAATTGACCCAAAATTTTAGATTAATTACAAAAACTCAAAGCCTTGATAATCAGTCAGTTACAATTATTTTTGAATTTGAACAGCAAAACTATCAACTCGACTTACCCTTTGGTGATGAGGCTTCTTTGGAAAATGCCCTGACTTGCTTGCTTATTTTATTGCATTTCAAAATACCGATTGGCGAAATTCAAAGCCGTTTTTTGCGCCTTAAGCCTATTTCGATGCGCTTGGAACTCAAGCAAGGCATCAATCAATGCTACATTATTGATGATAGCTATAACAATGACTTGGCGGGCTTGGATATGGCAATGAATTTTATGGCGGGGCAAAAACAAAAAGGCAAAAGAATATTGATTTTATCGGATATGCTCGAAACGCATCTCCCTGATAATCAATTATATACACAAATTTTCCAATTGATTGAGTCCAAATCTTTGATTGATGAAGTAATTGGGATTGGTGAAAAATTGTATGCTTTTCAGGATTTATTAATCAAATCAGAACATTCATTTGGCACACAATTTTTTGCTTCAACCCAAGATTTTTTGCAAAGCTCACTCATTCAAAATTTTCACAATGCCTTAATTCTCATCAAAGGCGCAAGAGTATTTCAGTTTGAACAAATTGTAAAACGCTTGCAGCAAAAAACGCACGGTACGATTCTAGAAATCAACCTCGATGCCATTGTTCATAATTTGAATTTTTATCGCAGTTTGCTCAAGCCCGCGACCAAAATAATGGTGATGGTCAAGGCATTTGCCTACGGAAGCGGCAGTGCCGAAGTAGCCAATCTACTGCAATATCATCGGGTTGATTACCTAGGGGTAGCCTACGCCGACGAAGGGGTTTTTTTGCGCCAAAACGGAATCCATTTGCCGATTATGGTAATGAATCCAAACCCCGATACTTTTCAGCAACTCCTTGATTATCAGTTAGAACCCGAAATTTATAGCTTCAAAATGTTGAATGAATTTTTGAACTATTGTCGAGAAATTGGTAAAAAAGATTTTAAAATTCACGTAAAGATGGATACCGGTATGCACCGTTTAGGCTTTGCGCCCGATGAATTGACTGATTTAATCGCAATTTTAGAATCACAAATGCCTTGGCACGCGCAGGTGGCTTCTCTTTTTAGTCATTTAGCCGGAGCCGATGATGCCCGGCATACCGAATTTTCGCAAAAGCAAATTGCTATTTTCAAAGATTGCGCTCAAAAACTTGAAGAGGCTTTGGGCTATGATACCCTCAAACATATTTTAAATACTTCGGGCATCACCCGCTTCCCCCAAGCCCAGTTCGAGATGGTGCGTTTGGGCGTGGGTTTGTATGGGGTAGAACCCAATGGCTTTTATCAAGACAAACTCGAGACGGTGGGCAAGCTCAAAACTACCATTTCGCAAATCAAAGCCATTCCGCAAGGCGAAACCATTGGCTATGGGCGTTGGGGAGTTGCCCAACAAGACCTACAAATTGCGACCATTGCCATTGGCTATGCCGATGGGTTCAATCGCGCTTTTAGTCGCGGGGTAGGGGAGGTTTTGGTCAATGGTCGGCGTGTGCCGGTCATCGGCAATGTGTGTATGGATATGACTATGGTCGACATTACGGGCATCGAGGCTCAGGAAGGCGATGAAGTAATTGTTTTTGATAATCAATTGACAATCAATGAGTTAGCTCAAAAAATCAATACAATCCCTTACGAAATCCTCACCAATGTAAGCGAAAGGGTAAAAAGGGTTTTTTATACAATTTGAAAAATTACAATAGATGCAAGAAAAGTAATTTTATAATTCTTGAAAATAGCTAATTGACTGATTATTAGCGAGTTGTGATTTTAAAAGTGTTATTCTATTTTTTGGCTATTCTATATTACAATAGTGCGGACTGTTTCGAGTTTCTAGTTTCTAGTTCTGATTTTTTGTTAAGTGCTTGATAATCAGGTGATTATAAGAAATATTTTACCTCAATTCAAGTTTGAAATGCACTCATTCGGTATTACTTACTAGCTGGGTGCATTTCAAATTTATTCCTTAGATTCCCTTTCTCAGAGGAGAGGGTAGGGGTGAGGTCTTAAAAAGTAAATTTGAAATGCACCCTACCAGCTTTCAGCAATTCCCACTTTGACACATATAACTCATTGATTATCCTCCAAAGGCGGACGCGGTCAAAGAGTTAAAAATGTGGGTAAACGATTATTTTATAACTAAAGTTTTATAACTCATTGATAATCAGTTATTTATCCATAGTGGGAATTGCTGACCAGCTTTGAGTTTTTTTTCAAAACAACTGATACTCAGGGGTTTGCAACATTTTGTTGAGGACAAAGACCAATACATTATTGCTCAAATCGGCTTGTGCGCTTGAGTTCCATTCGTTTGCCCATACTGCTTCTTCGGTACCGGGGGTTTGGGCAAATTCGGCTTTGATAGCCTCAATAAACTGCTCATAAAAATAGGCATACCGCTTGTCGGTAATTTCGGTATTTTCTATATCCAGAGGGAAAAGGTACTTGGTGATTTCCCGAATTACAAAATTGGGCGTAACTACCGAAGCATTTTGGGGGTATTTGGCTTTGAAAAATTTGAAATAATATTGTTTGGCTTCCGAATCGGGCAAATTCATAAATACCTGCATCAAACTCATTGACTCGGTGATGCGCAAAACAAATTCATAGCGGCGAGTAAGGCTATTGGTCGATATCCAAGCGCGGTTATAAATCGGCACTTGAAAGTAGGCTTCATACCCTGCCACATCAAAAGGGTTCAAAAAATTCAAACCCTGTAATTGCATAAATCCAAACAGTTGTCCGGTTAAGGCATAAAAATTGGCGGTTTGCGTCTGGTAATTGGGTACTTGCTTATCCAATTCAAAAAAACGCAAAGTTCCCAAAATCAATTCGAGCGGCGACTTGATAATTGCCCCAAACTTGTCGTCGGTAACTCCGGCGGCGGCTTCAAAAAAGTGTTGGCTTCCCAACAGTTCTCGAATGACCGGCTCAATCCGATAGCCCGTACTGACAAAAGTATTGACCATTTCGCTGATAATATTGTTTTCAATTTCCGGTGTAATGCGATAATACACAAAAAAACGATAAATCTTGCGACAAATATTGCGGTCAGTTTCATCTTTGGCAAAAATCATATCCAAAAAATCATCTAATTCGCGCAACATACTTACCTCGGTTGGTGCGTTTTCGGGCGTGGTAGGCGTGATAGTTTGATTGTTGAAGCGCGGACTAAATTGTTTGACCGTGTTGTCGTGCAAGGCTGGCTCGGCTTTGCCTCTCGGTAAGCCGGTGTCGGCAGGGCGAGCAGGCGTTGAGGTATCCTTAGTGCCATTGATAAAGTCAAAATCGGTAATAAAACCCGAAAAAATCTTGGCGGCTTCGCGGATATCATCTTCGGTAAAGTAGAAATAATCTCGGCGGTCGCCCGTTGCCGGATATACATTGTCCAAACCTTTGCCTACGGTGTATAATTCAAAAAACTCGCGGGCGAAGTTTTCGTTTACCGAGCCTTTTACATTGGTAAAACCGTCCAAAAAGACCAGCATTGCATTCTCGATACAAATTTTTTTGGCAAGTTCTTTAAAATTTCTGAGTGGATTGGTCTTGTTGCGGTCAAAAGCAAACTGCCTAAAAAGCTGATTTTGATAATACAAAGCACGGGCATTGCTTACTTTTTCTTGATTGGTCGTAAAATGAGTATGTAGAAAAAATACAATTTTTTCAAAAATCGAGGGGCGATTGGTAGCCAAGCCGTCCAAGAGCATTTTGCCCAGCCACCAGCCTTTGAAAGAGTCTTGCAAATCGCTATCCATTATATCGCCCAAAGCCGAGTCGGGGCGATTGACCCACTCCAAACCCGTGGCCGTAAGCGGTGGCGAGGTGATTTGGCTGGCAGTAGGCGTAAACAAGTCATTGATTAAAGTCGCGGCAGTTTTGCCGGTGTAGAAATCAATTTGGGCTTTGGTGGGACCGAAAGTAGCACGGCGAAGCAAGTGCGCCGCTTGTTTTACATTCATACTTCCCGAAAATTGCGGTAATGGCATACTGTTGAGTTAAAACTATTACAAGTCCGGTTTAATTTTGAAACTTAATACTTTTACAAGCAATAACGAAATCTTGAACTAAGAGGTTTCTTTTCAGGTGCATAGAATTTGCAACATTTTCGAGTTGGGAGGCTAAGAAAGAACGCAATAAGCACCAAACAATGCCTGAATAAGCATTTCATTAATACCTATACAAATTCATAACTAATTGATTATCAGTATTTTATATATAATAAAAGGTTCTTCATACTTTTTTAGGAAAACAATATCTTTTGTCATTCCGACCTGCCAAAAGCGCGGGAGGAATCTTAACTTTGAGAAGAATGGCTAAGATTTCCTGCTGCGATCGGAATGACAAATGAAAAGCTATGATGACAATTCCTGAAAAGTGATGAAGAACCAAAGTTAATTCTTCAAACCTTTGATAATAGTTTCTATACGGTCGGGTCCGGTTGAGACCAAAGTAATCGGAATCTGCAATTCAGCTTCAATAAAAGCAATATAATCGCGTAGCTCGCGGGGTAGATCTTCAAAAGTTTGAATCTGTGCCAAACTTGCGTTCCAGCCCTTAAATTTACGATAAATCGGCTTTACAGGCACATCATTGAGGCAATAAGGCAGGCGATCAGTTACTTCTCCATCTGGCAGTTCGTAGTGGGTACATACTTGTATTTCTTCAAAATCATTCAACACATCTACTTTCATCATCAAGAGTTGGGTAACGCCGTTGAGCATTGCGGTATATTTGAGAGCCGGTAAATCAAGCCAGCCACAACGCCGTTTGCGCCCGGTTACTGCGCCAAACTCACGCCCGACTTCTCGGAGTTTTTCGCCAATTTCATTTTCTTGTTCAGTTGGAAAAGGACCGCCGCCCACGCGCGTGCAATAGGCTTTAAAAATCCCCAAAACCTCGCCTATATGCTTGGGTGCAATTCCCAAGCCGGTCAAAGCTCCGGCAGTAATTGTATTGGAACTGGTAACATAAGGATACGAACCAAAATCGATGTCCAATAACGAACCCTGCGCACCTTCGGCTAAAATAGATTGTTGGCTTTGAATACAATCATTAATCAAGTATTCGGTATCGGTCAAATTCATTTTTTTGAGAAATTCAATCGCTTCCCAAAATCCGACTTCAACCGTTGCCAAGTCATAATCATAATTTAAGTTAGCCAGTAGTTGTTGGTGTTGATACACCAATTCTTGGTATTTTTCTTGGAAATTGGGGCGCAAAATATCCCCAATGCGCAAACCCAAACGACCTACTTTGTTTTGATAAGCCGGTCCGATGCCGTGCAGAGTAGAACCGATTTTTTTGTCACCTTTGAGCTGTTCTAAGGCGGCATCTAATACCTTATGCGTAGGGATAATCAAATGCGCTTTTTTGGAGATAAACAAATTTTGATTCAAGTCAATGGCAAACTTAGCCAACAAAGACTCAACCTCTTTTTTGAATACTACAGGGTTGATTACCAGCCCATTGCCAATAATGTTTTTGACTTGGGTGCGAAAAATCCCCGAAGGAATTTGTTGCAATACGTGCTTATGCCCATCAAACTCGAGCGTATGTCCGGCATTGGGTCCACCTTGAAACCGCGCTACTACTTGATACTGAGGAGCTAAATAATCCACGATTTTGCCTTTGCCTTCATCGCCCCATTGCAAGCCCAGCAATACATTTACTTTCATTGTGTAAATCAATCAGTTTTTTTATGAAAAATAGGGTGGAAGTTTGAAAATGAATCGGTGAGGAAGGGTAAAAGGAGCTATAAATCCTGCATAAAACCTACATTCTCGAATTTCCTAGCAAATATAGTAGATTTATCAAGAAATCAAGTTGCCCTCGCAATAATAATCAATTGTGATAAGGGGGTGATTTTCGACTCAATAGAGCCGCGCCCGCCTAAGCTCCGTAGCGTGGGGTTTGCGAATCTTATCGGCTAGGTTTCCAACCTAGCCGAGCTTAATGCGCGTTTCCAAACGCGCCTTTTCTACAAATTCCTACAATTTAATGCAAATATCTAAACGAAATATAACTAATTGAAAATCAACTACTTATATAATTTCCATCAAAACAAAAAACCAGCAGTTGGCACTACTGGTTTTTTTTATAAGTGTTTGATTATCAAATATTTATGTATATTCCAAGCCTGCTTATACTCGCGCTAGAAGCGTTTGGAAATACGCAAGTAGGTCGTGCTAGGTTAGCACATTGAGGTAAAAAGTGCTAGGCTTGGAAGCCTAGCAGATTAGGTAATACATACCAAGTTTTTCCCGTAGTAATTTACTAAAATAATGGGGGTGATAGGCATAGCCCGAGGGCTGGGCTTGGAACAAGTCCCGAAGTTCTTG
>JALONJ010000408.1 GCA_025455045.1 Microscillaceae bacterium
CTGATTGCCTAAATTCAAGAATAAATACCTGATTATCAGCCACTTACATTATTGGTTTATCCCTAAGCTACAGCACCCCACGCTATAAACCGCTTGAGGGGTATGTAGCCTTTTAAGGTTTTAATTGTTTGATAATCAGCGATTTATTAAATTTAATCTACAATTGACTGATAGACTGCATTCTCGATTCTTTCAAAAATATCGCCGTGGGTAAACGGATATATTTGCAACATAATCACCACTGCTACTTTTTCTTTGGGGTCAATCCAAAAATTAGTTGCCAAAGCTCCGCCCCAACCCAAACGTCCAGCCGAGCCGAGTTTTTTGGTGGCACTGCGCTCATTGCCCACCGAAAAACCCAACCCAAATTTTTCTTGACTACCCCAACCCATTGGCAAATCCCCAATTTGATTGCTACCCATCAATTCGATTGTCTTGCGACCAAGCAGCCGTTGGTTGTTAAACTCCCCGCCATTCATCACCATTTGGCAAAACTTCAAATAATCTAAAGCTGTGCTACACAAGCCGCTACCGCCCGAAAAATAAGTTTTTGCCCCTTTGGTGGGGTATTCTACTCTTTTGTATTCATTGGGGTCTTTGGCTTTTTCCACTTTTCCTTCTTTGTTTTCTTGATATACGTGAACCAAGCGATTTTCGGCACTTTCGGGGTAGAAGAAGTGCGTATCATTCATACCTAGAGGCTGAAAAATTCGTTTTTCGCAAAAATCCGACAAACTCATTCCCGATAGCACTTCTACCAAGTAGCCACAGACATCGGTATTGAGACCATAAGTCCATTTTTCGCCCGGGTTATGCACCAAAGGCACTTTGGCAAGTAGCTTCATTCTATCGCCGATAGTGAGTTTGAAGCCGGTAGCAAAATCCGGCACTTTGGCTTTGGCGAGAATTGCGCCCCATTTTTTGGCATCAATAAATCCGTAAGCAATGCCCGAAGTATGGCTCAATATTTGGCGAATCGTGATGTCGCCTTTGGCGGGTTCGGTAGTGTAGGTAGTATCTTTTTCGTTGAAAGTCTTGAGGACGGTTGGGCTTTTGAACTCAGGTATGTAGCGATGCAAAGGGTCGTCTAACAAAAATTTACCCTCTTCGTACAGCATCATCAAAGCCACCGATACAATAGGCTTGGTCATAGACATAATTCGAAACAAATCATCTTTTTTCATCGCTTGGTCATTGCCGATACCACTTGTACCAAAGGCTTTGTGATACACAATTTTGCCCTGCCGCGCCACAATGACCGTAGCTCCGGGTAGCCATTTTTTGCTCATATAATCTTCAACGACATTGTCAAGTCTTTGCAAACGCTCGGCTGACATACCTACTTCGGTAGGTTTGGCTTCGCGTAGCTCTTGGCTCAATGACTGATAAGAAGCCTGCGCCGCCAAAAAATGGTTGCCCAAGCAATATTGGAGGATTAAAAATACCAGCGAGAAAGTAAAATGTTTCATAATCAAGATTTTATTTCATTTTATTGGTAAAAAAAGCATTTTTTTGGGATAATCAAAAGTTTGAAAAAATGAATCTTGATTAGTTGTGAAAAAAAAATCGTAAAATTGTCGAAATTCATTTCTTTTCTCTAACTTTGCACTCCTATTTTTGATTAAGGTTTAAATATTGAGATAAAATGAAAAAAGGCATTCATCCAAACTATCGTCCGGTGGTATTTTGGGATACTTCAAACGATTTTAAATTCACAACTCGCTCTACTGTAGATACTAGAGATACTATCACAATTGACGGAGTTACTTACCCGTTGGTAAAAATTGAGATTAGCTCAGAATCACATCCTTTTTATACCGGTAAGAAAATTTTTGTGGATACGGCAGGTCGTGTAGAAAAATTCAATCAACGTTTTGCCAAAAAACAAGACAAAAAATAATCATTCTCTTTTTATTTTTGAAAAGGAGTCTTTTAAATGCAAATTTGAAAGACTTTTTTTTATGCCAATGCTTCATCCAATAGGGGCTAGACAGCCTGCATTACAATTTTCCTGAAAAGTGGTGAAGAACCAAAATTTGTTTTTAAAAATCCTAAAAAAAATTGAACAGTGGGAATTGCTGGTAAAATTCCCCCAATTTTATACTTGCTAAGAAAAGTTCTTCCTTAGCTTAACGGCATTGCCCTTGAGGGGCTAAAATACAAAGTTTAAATCCCTGGTTATCAATGACTTATAATTTTAGTAGGGTGGAGTAACGAAATTCTATAAATATTGAAGGTTTTGGCGGGGTTAGTAAGTTGGACGAATAAAAAAACAGTCTGGTATTATTTTTTTGAATTTATCTTAAATAAAATCCGTTTTGGGTACATAACTAAATTTCTTCACAATATTTGATATATAAGAAACGATTGTTAAAAAAAAGATGTTCTACTTTGCAAAACTATTGTAAGTCTTTGATTTTCAAATAATTACTAGATTTTTTCACTAATGAAAATCGCCTATTTGGTTATTTTTTTATCTTTTTTGTTGGTTTTTTCGGCTTGCAAGGTCAAAACCCCAATTGCTCAAAAGGGCTATTTGGATTTGCGCAACACGACCTTATCAGCCCGCTCACCGCTGGAGCTGATGGGTGAATGGGAGTTTTATTGGGCTGAATTTTTAAACTCAAATGATTTTATTGCCCAAAATAACCTTTCAGCCCAATATATCAAAGTACCAGCTTCGTGGACGGTTTTGGCAATCGAGGGCAAAAAACTGCCGGTTTTTGGTTATGCGACCTATCGTTTGCGCGTAGATTTGCCCGCCCACACGCGCGAGGTAGGCTTGTATATTCCCAAGATTTGGTCAGCTTCCAAAGTATGGGCAAATGGCAAGCTAGTTGCCTCTCGCGGGCAAATCAGTAGGCAAAGCAATCACGAATATCAAAATCAAATTTTGGAAGACTTGGTAAAACTCAACTTATCGGAGTCGTATTTGGAAATCATTATTCAAGTGGCTAATTATGATGTAACGGTAGCGGGCTTAGTCCAAAACCTGCGCTTGGGGCATTATGCGGCTATGCAAGGGCAAGCTAACTTGCTCAATGTGAGAGAGTTGATGTGGATAGGCTGTTTGTTTTTGATGTGTCTTTATCATTTCATCTTGTTTGTCTATCGCCCACGCAATACTTATTATTTATATTTTGGCATTGCTTGTTTGTTGATTGCGGCAAGAATTGTGGTATTTGGCGAGCATTATTTATATGCTTATCTCAAGGAATATACAGGAGTTTTGGATTTTACGTGGCAAAGCAAAGTTTATTATCTATCCAGTTTTTTGTTGATTCCGGTGGCACTGTTTTATTTTCGAGAGCTTTATCCCCAAGCTACCCACTCTTGGGTGGTAAAGGCTTCGGGCATCGTGTTAGGCGGCTATTGTGTAGCTATTTTGGTTTTTTCACCGGCTTTTTTGGCAACTACATTAGGTGTTTTCGAAATCATCAGTATCCTGTTTGAAATATATCTGGTTTGGGTTTTGGTGTGGGCTACTTGGCGGCATAGTCAGGATTCATTTGTGCAAATGATTGGGATTTTATTGATTGTATTTGCCAGTATCAATGATACTTTGCACGCCGAAGAGCTAGAATTGGTTGGTTCTATTGAGCTTACGCCTTTGATGTTTTCGGTATTTGTGCTGTTGCAAATGTTTATTTTGGCGCGGCGGTTTTCTCGGGCATTTTCGCAAGTCGAAGATTTGTCCAAAAACTTGGAGAAAAAAGTGGAGGAGCGCACCAATGAACTGAACCATACCTTGCAAATTGTCGAGCAAGAACGCCAAAAATCGGACAAACTCCTCCTGAATATATTGCCCGAAGAAACTGCGCAAGAACTCAAAGAAAAAGGCTCTGCCAATCCTCATTACTACCCTTTGGTTACGGTACTTTTTACCGATTTTAAGGGATTTACCCAAATCGCCGAACAGCTTGAACCTCAGCAAGTTATCGAGGAATTGAACCAGTGTTTTTTGGCTTTTGATGAAATTTGTGAACGACACAATCTTGAAAAAATCAAGACCATCGGCGACTCTTATATGTGTGCGGGCGGTGTGCCGGTCGCCAACACCCGCAACCCTTGGGATTGTGTAAGTGCCGGTTTGGAAATGCAAAAATGGATGCAAAATTGGAAAATCGAAAAAGAAAAGCGCGGTGAACCGGTTTGGGAAGTGCGAATTGGGATTCATTCGGGCGAGGTGATTGCCGGAGTAATCGGCAAAAACAAGTTTGCCTACGATATTTGGGGCGATACCGTCAATCTTGCCTCAAGAATGGAATCATCGGGCGAAGCCGGCAAGGTCAATATTTCTCAAACGACCTACGCGCTGGTAAAAGATGATTTTGATTGCACTTTTCGTGGAAAAATTCAAGCCAAAAACAAAGGCGAAATTGAAATGTATTTTGTGAATCGTGAATGGATAAGTAATGAACAGTGAATAATGGAAAGCGAATTGTTTTTTAGACTTCCCTTGTAAATTAGTTTTTTGTAAACCTCTAAAATTTTCGATTTTTCCGTATAGATGAATAAAAATGTAAGCACTTGATTATCAGCAACTTATTATTTTTTATAAACTTTTCAATTACAAAACCTTGCAAAAGCTAAGGGATTTTCAAACATAAAAGCAGGTTTTTGCAAAAAGAGTACAAATACGGGGTAGAATTACCTCAACAATAGCCCATAACTTATTGATTTTGAATAAATTATAGAATTTACAAGGAAAGTCTAATTAGTTAGCCAAAAAACTGCTTTAATCCATCAATTTGAGCTTATCGGTGTATTCCAATACTTTTTTCAAACATTTGCCGGTCAAGACCGCATCTTCCAAAGCGTCGTGGGTGTCGCCTTCGCGCTCATAGCCAAAAAACTCGCTTACCGCTTTGAGACTGAGGGACTTAGGCGTAGTTTTGCCATTTTTTTTCAGTATTTCAAACAAATAATAAGACAAGGTGTGCAAATCAATCATTTTGTTGGCAAAATTCCATTTCAATTTTTCTTGACGATAGGCAAATCGCAAAAAATTGATGTCATAAATGACACTTTGCCCGCAAATCCATACATTACGCAGTTGCCCTTCGCGCTGGGCAAACGTAGGGTTGCGCACTCCCATTTTCTCAAGAATCCAATCTTCAAACTCCGGCAACACTTCATTGAGCATTGGGGCATCGTCGAGGTCTTCAATGGCAATGCCGTGAATTTCTTCGGAATAACTCGAGAAACTCTCCTCGTTTTCGGGATAAACCAATGATTGATAACGCCCTCTTTCTTGCCAAGATTGGTCATACAAAACCGCCCCGATTTGAATAATCTCGTTCCAACCGGGTTCGGGTCCGGTCATTTCAATATCTAAAACTAAATAGTACATTTTATGAGGATTGATTAGATTGATATTTTTGCATAAAACGCTGACTATCAGCCAGAGGCAGACACAGTCAAATAGTTATCATATTTTTACTATTTATCTAATTCTACTTTGATGCTTTCATTTTTTGAACCACATAGTAACATAGAAAACATAGAAAAATACAATTTTAACGTGAATATTTTAGTGAATACTTGATAATGAGATAGTTATATTACAAAATCTTACTATTTTCAGTGGATTATCAATTGTTTCAAAAATAAAATTGTATTATTTTAATATAATAAA
>JALONJ010000409.1 GCA_025455045.1 Microscillaceae bacterium
ATAATTAAGAATTAGAAATTATTTAATTACCTGATTTTCAATTAATTATATTTTTAAAAGTATCACTTTATTTTGAATCTGTGCCTTACTTGAATGTGCTTTATAATACAAATGAATAAAAATAAAGGCAAGGGTTTTTGGCAAAAAAAACGAAAAGCATACATTAAATGCAAAACCGTTATCGTGATAAATATTTTAGACTGATTGGGAGTTTGCTCATTGGGCATTTTTTTGTAGTGGTGGGTCAAGATAAGAGCTTGTTTTTACTCTGGCAAGATTCAGATTATTATCGAGATACCATTATTACGGCTTTGATAACACTGGCAGTTTGGGGGCTGGTAAGAATTATTACTATTTATCTGGATAAAAAAATTTCTTGGACCGAAAATATTTTTGCGCGGGTAGCTTGGCAGGTTTTGTTGGGCTTAGGATTACCAATTTTGCTGAGTTTAGGGCTGGTTTTCCTGTTTTTCATCTTTATCATTGGGCAAAACATCTTAGAAAGTTCCTTTCCAATTTACGAATTTCCGATTTCGGTTCTCATTATTTTGATGCTCAACTTATATTACGTAACCTATTTTTTTTATAATGAATTAAGATATAAAAATCTGATAATCAATGATTTACAAGAAAAAACCGTATCAGAATTTTTGCCTGAAAACCATATAACGCCTAAATCTGACACTAAAACTTTGATTGTAAATAGTGGGCAAAAAAACATTCCAATTGCAACCGAACAAATCGCCTATTTTTTTAAAGAAGATGATTATTTGTATTTGTGTACGTTTCAACAAGAAAAATTTTTATTAAATGCTACCTTAGACGAGTTAGCCCAAAAACTCAATGAGGAGGTTTTTTTTCGAGTCAATCGCCAAATCATTGTCAATCGTAAAGCCTGTAAATATTATACCCAAATTGAATTTGGTAAAATCAATTTGATTCTTGTCCCGACTTATGAAAAAGAAGTGATTATCAGTCAAAAAAGGGCTAATGAGTTTAAAGAATGGTTAAGTAAATAATCAATTAATCGTAAAATGGGCTAATCTGGTGATATAATATATTGATTATCAACTGATTACTAAACAAAATCACTAAGCTGTTTTTTATTTTTAAAAACTGAAAGATTTGAATAGCTTTATCAAAAACCACTTGAAAATTGCTACCCCCAAAATTCTCAGAATCTCCCGTCTAATTTAGTAGCTGTTCGTTTTCGGTCATTTTTTGTATAATTTTGATAATTTTTTAATTTCACTTTCCCTTTAGCCTCGGTATTTTAGCCTTTGGGTTTAATACTTCGGCTCGATTTTTAAATACTTGAAGCCTCAAATTCAATACTTCGGAGACTTAAAAGGCTTTTGCAGGTATCTTTGTCCATTTTTTGACGGTAAAAGGTTATAGAAAATTTTATAACCATAAAACCTAAAAAAATGAAAAGATTCACTTTTAAAACCCTTCTACTGGGCGGTTTTTGCTTTTTTTGTTTAGCATTGGGCAACAATTTTGCCCAAGACCGCCCCAATGCTTTGCGTTTAAGTTATGGATTACAACATCAACTTCGCCAAGATCAACTTTTTTCGCCCTTAGTTTATAAAGGACTAGCGATTCCAAACCTTGCTTTGGCTTATCAACGCTTTAATGAATCCTCTATTCATCAGGCTGAAATAGGGTTTAGCCTTTACAATATGCGTAATGGTAAAGAATTTGAGTATTTGGATTGGCTCAATTTGACTCCCAAAAAGGGCTTATCGTCTTCATTTATAGATATTAAGCTGAATTACACCTTTTTGAAGAAAATTTTTACTGCCAATGATTTTTCAATCTATTTGGGAGCTAAATCTAGCAATGAAATAGAAGCTTTTTTTTATGAATTTGGACGATTTAGTACTTTTGGTTATACCGGTATTTTTTCTCTCAATCCGGCGATTCAATTCAATTACCAAATGCCCAATGATGATCGCCTTTTTTTGGCTTTGGATGTGCCGGTAGTGGCTTGGGTAGCGCGCTCGCCTTATGCGGTCAATGATGATGATTTTATTGAGAGACAAAGCTCTCACAAAACCTTGCCTACTTTGGCTCGCCTAATGGCTGATGGGAAACTGCAAACCCTCAATCAGGTGAAAAATATCCGCTTACAAGCCGCTTATCAAAGGTTTATTTCTGAAAGATTGAGCTTAGAAGCATTGTATGAATTTAATTATCAATATTTAAAACAACCTCGCCCTTCCGAAAGCATCAAAAACAATCTTTTTTTGACTCTTAGCTTCCATTTTTAAAGTATTGGGGCAATAAGGAATGAGATAATATTATGATGGGCTAAGGTAATCTATTGATTATCAATTATTTATAAAAATTGTACTACAGCCTGTTTAGGCTGTGCCTATCACTGTGATACATTCCATTTGTCAAAAGTCAAAGATTATCAATTACTTATCAAAAGGAATTCTGCACCTTTATTATTTGAATTATTACTTATGTAAATACTTGATTATCAATAATTTACATTTTATATGGATAATCAATTATTGACTTCTTATTTAAAATTATTTTACAATTAAAATTACCATTAACAATGAAAAATCTAATCATCTCTCTCGTTTTTATCTTTTCGTTAAGTGCTTGTGAGCCGATGTTTTTTCCTCCTAAAAATCAAAGGGAAAAAGATGCTAAAGCAATATTTGATGAACTTTGGCAAGAATTTAATGTTTTTTACGCACCTTTTGAAGAACGAGAAATCAATTGGAGTAATTTGTACCAACAATACCAAGCCCAACTGAATGAAAATTCCAATGAGGAAGCACTTTATTCAGTTTTGACAGCTATGCTGGCTAAATTGGATGATGGACACGTACAATTGAATGCCCCTCGCCGCGAGGTTTTTTATGCCAATCGGATTTATCGTGAAAAAATTGATTATAATTTATTTAATCGTAATCTTATCCAAAGCAAATATCTGAAAAATCAATTTGAAGAATCAGCCGGAACGGAAGCCATTGAGAAATCATTTAAAGGCTTGATTGACAATGAGATAGTCTATATTCATTTTGCTAAAGTTGCCGATGAATGGCAGTGGATTGCCGAACTCAAAGCCCAACACCCTCAAGCCAAAGGCTTGGTGCTTGACCTCAGGCACAACGTTGGCGGAGATTTTACTTATGCTTTGGCGGCAATTGCCCATTTGAATACCCAAAAACGCTTTGTTTTTAAATCACGCACCAAAAACGGTCCCAATCAAAATGATTTTACTGATTGGTATAATTGGTACGTAGAAAGCAAAGGCAACGGATTTGAACGCCCGATTATAGTTTTAATTGACCGCTTTACCATTAGTGCCGGTGAGCGAGCAGTTATGGCTCTCAAAACTTTGCCCAATGTGAAATTGATAGGTGTATCTACCAATGGAGCTATTTCAACTATGATGCCTCGACAATTGAGCAATGGTTGGAATTATAGCATTCCTACTCAAGATGTGCTGGATGCAGAAGGCAATGTTTGGGAAGGTAAAGGTATTCCCCCTCAGATAGTTTTGCAAAATACTTTGACCGATATAGAACAAAATAAAGATTTAGTATTAGAAAAAGCCATTGCCGAAATACAGAAAAACTGAAAGCAAATAAGCGTAAGAAATAACGTAATTGGGATCTGTAAAAATTTCCTCCGTTGTTGGTCTAAGAAAAATGCTGGTGAATTTTAGACCAATGCTGTATGTTTAGTCCAGCATTTTTCGAGACCAACAACTCCTAGTACTATGTGTTGTTGGTGTCGAAATTACCTGAGAAACCCTAAAATATTTAAAAGTCACAGGTAATTTCTAACACCAACAACGGCGTAATGCAAAACCTTATCAATCAAGATATTATGAACTTTAACGAAGCCTGTAAAACTTTGAATATTCCGAAGATTATTGTACCGGAAAGATAAATTGTTAGCTCAGAAGTCGGGATTGGGGAGTCCCGACTGGCTGGGTTTAAGTAAAAATGTTAGGTATTGTAAACTACTGATTATCAATTATTTATGAATAATTTTAATAATTTGATTTCTGAATCGTTACAATAGTATAATTTTGAAACTTTGAAAAATAAGGTAAATCAAAATTATGGCAAAAAAAGTATTAGAGTTATTGAAAAAGTTTTGGGAACAAGAACTGAAAGCTTTGAATGAGTTGTTAAAACAAGGTAAAATCAACGAACAAGAATTTAGCTATCGAAGTGACCAGATTTTGGATGAAATCAATAAAATTAATCAAAAGCTTCGTGATGAAGTATAAAATGCGTATATTTATCAATCATTTGATTAAAAAAAATGGAAAAATTAGATTTAAAACCCTTATATGAATTGGTCAAAAAAGCGGCATTAGAGAACAATGAGCGCGAAATGATACGCTTGAGCGAAGAAATCCATCGTTTGCAAGCCCAATATATTTTGAATGAAACGGATAAAGAAACCCAAAAAGCCAAAATCAATTCAATTTATGACCAAATTGATGCCGGAGTTGCCGAACTCAAGGCACTGACCGATGAATATTTGGCGCAAAAATCATTGACTTAAAGAAATATCTTTCTAACAAAAAATCGCGCTTCATCAAGTTAAACGCTATCTAGCTCAAGCACAAACAATGCAAAACCTTATCAATCAAGATATTATGAACTTTAACGAAGCCTGTAAAACTTTGAGTATTCCGAAGATTATCGTGCGGAGAAGTGATAGGAAAAATAGAGAGATCTAAAAAAAAACAAAACCCAGTCAGTTGAGATGGAATATTTTGATGGGCTGGAGTTTTATGATTATTTTTGATGAAAAAGATTTTAAAATTTAAACTTACTTGAATATTGACTTTAACCTCAATATGTGTGACAAAATTAATTTTCCAGTTATTAAAAATAGCTAACTAGCTGATTATCAGCAAGTTACGTTTTTTAATCTAAATTATGTAACTTGTTGATTATCAAGCAGTTATGTATTTTAATAGATTAACTTTTAAAAACTGTCACACATATTGTAAAGTTTCATTTATTAGGAATAGGGAATTAATAATTAAAAATTAGAAATTATTTAATTACCTGACCGTGTCCGCCTTTGGAGGATTTTCAATTAATTATATTTTTAAAAGTATCACTATTTTGAATCTGTTCCTTTCCTCCGTTGTTGGTCTAAGAAAAATGCTGGTGAATTTTAGACCAATGCCGAATGTTTAGTCCAGCATTTCTCGACACCAACAACTCCTAGTACTATGTGTTGTTGGTGTCGAAATTACCTGAGAAACCCTAAAATATTTAAAAGTTACAGGTAATTTCTAACACCAACAACGGCGTAATGTATAAGTATCTGATAGTCAATTGATTATAAATACCTGTTTATTACTACTAAATTGTAGAAGTTTGTAGAAAGGTTGTTGGTCTCGTTGTGCGGAGTTTAAAAACCAACGATTTTATGAAATCTTGTCCGCAATTTCTAAGACCAATAGTGGAGGAGTTATTTATAAAAATATCCACATTAATTTAACGTGAATATTTTGAAATATATTAAAAAAGTACAAAAAATTAAATTTTTAAAAAAGCAATCCAAAATCCCCCAAGTCGTCATCCTGCGTGG
>JALONJ010000410.1 GCA_025455045.1 Microscillaceae bacterium
TTATCAAGAGTTTCAGATTCTTCGCTTCGCTCAGAATCACTGAAATTGATAAATTTCAGAAAAAAAATTCTCATTCCTGAAAAGTGGTGAAGAACCTTTAAAATACCATAGCTAGCTGATAATCAATTACTTATAAAAACTATCCGAAGTATTGATATTAAAAAAGTACAAAAAAATATTTTTTCCTTCTGTATGAAATTAAGGAATAGATGCAAAATAAAGTAACACTTTTAAAAATATAATTAATTGAAAATCAGGCAATTATATAATTTCTAATTCCCTACAGCGCATTGGTTTATTCATCTTGTGAATCCATAATGATTTTGCCCAAATCTTTGCTTGAGCCACGCTGAGAGCGCAACTGACGAACTTCTGCCAATTCTTCTTGCAAGTTTTGAAACTTATACACAATTTGTCCATTGTTTTGTATAGCAATTTCGCCATTGAAGTCATAAATCAGCTCTTGCATCATTCGTTCCACCGTACTTTTATCAAGTTTTGCTTCGCCTTTAGCCTGCGAATTGACCGCCGCGAGCAAGGTCTCAAGCGGAATTTCGGCAGATTGTTGCAAATAAATGGCTTTCATAATGCGTTTGCGAATATTCTCAAGATAACGTTTTCGGCGCAAAGGCTGCATTTGAAAATAACGTAAAATTGGGACTAAAAAAAACAAAAACGAAAATGTAAACGGTATCCAACCCAGCCCAATGCTCAACATTTGACTTGTACCTTCATCGATACCTATATCAGCCTGATTCAAAGCCCCGGTTACAAAAAAGGTCGCAAAACTCAGGTTAAACAAATTCATTCCTATCACTCCGGCATTGCGCCACCAAGTATTGCCGGTAAGTTTGTACTCAGGGCTATACTCGTCCCAATAATAAATAATGGGGGCATCGCCTCCCGAGCTTTGGCTGCGCGCCAAGGTATAAAAATCGCCATACAAAACCGCATTTTCGCTGATTTTGGAGTCGCCTTGGTATTTGACAATCACTTCCGAAAAAAAATCTTCGCCTTTTTCTCGATTCCAGCCCCCCAAAGCAATGAGTTCGGGCATCGTGATAAGCCCTTGATTTTGACGTACGTACGAGGCTACTTCTTTTTGTTGGTCTTCGCGGGTCATTTCTACTCTTTCGGGACCAAAGACAAAGTCATAAACCGAAGCCACAAAACCCTTGCTTTTTTGCGGGTCTTTTTTGCGCACCTTTGCCAAAGTCGAGGGTATAGGCTCATACGAGCGATAGTCGTAACCATAGCCGTCACGCTCATAATAGGTGCGAGGCGTGTGGGTATTCCAAATAAAAATAGACCGAAATATCTCGCCAATAAAATCAAAAAAGCCTCCGTCCGAACTACTTGAGCCGGAGCTACTGTCGCCATCTTTGTTGCCAGCCATCATTGCGACAATCAAAGCAATCAAAATCACCAAAAAAATCACAAAATACACCACCAAAGTAACACTAATCCATATTTTGAATAAGAAAACAAAAATTTTCCAGAGCCAAAGCTGAGTCAAATGCCACCATTCTGCCCAAGTACGCTCGCCGCGCTTGTGCAAACTGCCAAAATCATAAATCAAATCGCCGTTTTCGGTTACTTTGAGGCGGCAATCATACATTTGCATCAGTCTATCGAGGGCTTGTTTGGCTTCGTCCATGCCAAAACCGGTAATCGCCGAAGCATCACCAATGGTAAACACTCGGTCGCGCGTTTGCAAACGCTGCTCGAGGGTACTGACTCCTTCAATCAAAGCTTTTTTTTCCATACGATTTACTAATCAAACAATGGGTAATTTGAGGCAATCGGACAACTCGACAAACTTGTTAAGATAGTCCCGACTTAGACTCGGAAATTTGCCGAGATGTAGCAAAATTTGTTTGGTGGGTAAAGGTACAAAATTTTGGGCATTGGTCTAGGGATTAAAATAAAAAAACCGTAGGCACCGACGGGGATGTCGGTTAAGCCTACGGTATCCTTCAACCAGCTATGAGCCACAAATATAGTTGATAAACCAAGGCTTATGCAAATTTTTTCTATCAATGGTCAAAAAAAATAGATAAATGACACTTTTTAATCGACAAACAGCTTCAAAGCTAGTTTTTATCTATACAAAGTATAAACAAAAAAAACTTGCTACCCCAAAATGAAGTAACAAGTCCTTGGTTTACTCTTAGTAATTTTTACTAAATTAGACTAAGATTTTTTCTTGTGAAAATTTTTAAGCAATTTTTTTGCAAAAAAATTAAATTTATTTTTTTGATTAAAATACAAAAATCCATAAGTAACTGATTATCAATTAGTTATAAAACGTTTGAAATAACGTAAGCTATTGACCGTATCCGCCTCTGGCGAATTGCCAATTACTTATAAAAACTACCCGAAATATTGCCTAGACAAAATGATTATTATTTTGCCTTGTCTAAGTCGTGCCATATCAAACCGGCGGCACCCAGCACGGCGGCATTGCGGTCTTGCAATTCCGACATCAGCAGTTTCACACTGCCTTTGAATATCGAGAAGAGATTGCGCTCCAAACTATTGAGGGTAGGCTGCAAGATAAATTCTTTGGCATTTGCCAAGCCACCAAACAAAATAATGGCTTCGGGACTGCTAAAAGCTACGGCTTCGGCAAGTTTCAAACCCAAAATATCGCCGGTATATTGAAAAGCCTCCAGGGCAATTTTATCGCCTTGTAATGCCGCGTGGTGAATCATCTTGCCGGTAAGCTCTTGGGGCGAAATACTGCGCAGTTCGCTGTTGGTCATCGAGTCAGCCAATAATTTAGAGACGGTTCTTCGGATTCCCGTAACCGACACATAAGTTTCCAAACAGCCGCGCCGCCCGCAACCACACATTCGCCCTTCGGGGTTTACGGTCAAATGCCCCATTTCACCGGCAAAACCACTATGCCCATAGACCAAATCGCCATTGACTACAATACCACTTCCCAAGCCTGTACCCAGGGTGATAAGAATAAAATTGCGCATTTGTCGTGCCGCGCCAAATTTCATTTCGCCCAAAGCGGCAGCATTGGCATCGTTGGTAATCAAAGTAGGTAGGTTATATTGCCTCTTTACCAAATCTACCAAATTGACAACTCCGCCCCATTGCAAATTGGGGGGATTTTCAATCGTACCACGATAAAAATTGCCATTGGGTGCGCCAATGCCAATGCCCAACCAATTGATAATTTTGCCCAAATCTTCGCGCATTTTGTCAATTGTATCATACAAGCGCGGGAGAAATGAAGTTACGTGTTCGTGCGCTAGGGTCAAAATTTCGGTTTCTATCAAGATATTGCCTTGTTTATCCACAAAGCCCAAAGTGGTGGTCGTGCCACCAATATCAATGCCCAATACGAGGTCAGTTGTTGCCATATTCGTTTTTTTGTAGTTTGATAGCCTATAATCTATTGATAACCAGATATTTACATCTATGTAAGTAAATGCAAAATAACTAAAACTCATCAATCAAGCAAATTAAAATATAAACTCCAAAAAAACATATATTTTGGACTTAATCGTAGGCAACAAAGATTGATTAGGCTTTTTAATTGTTTTCAAAATTTGTTCGCATAAGCAAAGCCAAAAATTTGGCAAGGCAATTTCTTGCAAAAAAAAAATCTCAGTTCTTCAGAACCGAGATTTCAATATATTATTTTCCAGTGATGATTTCTTAAACAGCTACGTACAAAGCAATTAGTACAAACAGTAAAATACTACTCAAAGCAAAGATTTCGTCCCACGCTACCTTCGGCATATTTAAAACGGCTATTTTTACGATTTTTTTCATTTTTGTTTTCAATAATTAGCGGTTCATATTCTATCTAATCAATTGAACGCAAGCCCTATCAAAGAGTTGTATTATGTAAGAAATTTTGCAAATACGTGCCAGTCGAGGTGATTTTAGGTCATTGGTTGATTTTTTTTGAGTTAGTGGGTTATTGGCTAAATTCTTCAAATCATTGGGCAATCCCTTAGACTTTTGTTTATTTGGCTATAAAAATGCAGAAAAAAGACCAAAATTAGCTTAATTTAACCCTTCAATTCCCGAAAAAACCTTTTTGTATGATGAAATACCCGAGCAAAACTGCCCTGAATAACCTGATTTTGGTGGTTTTGAGTACGAGCTTATTGATTCAATGTCAATTTCGTCAAACTACGGACGAGCGCACCCAATTGATACAAAAGATTTGTCATTTTTTGTGGCAAGCCCAAAGCCCCGATGGAGCTTGGCACAGTTCCACTCACGGCTTGCTCAAGGGCGGGCAAGCTTATACTCCATTCATTATCAGTACTTTAGCCCAAGTACCAGACAGCATCTACCCCCTCCCCCACCCCAAACTAGCGCAAGCCTTGCAGTTTATTAGGCAAAAAATGCACAAACAATTAGCCGGTGAAGTCAATCTGGTTTTAGAATATCCGGTTTACTCGGCGGCTTATAGTTTGCAAGTTTTGACACTTTGGGGCAATGCGAATGATAAAAAACTCCGACAACAATTGGCACAGTATCTTATCAATCAACAATTTGGCGAAAAACGACACCTCTCCCCTACCCATCCGGCTTATGGAGGCTGGGGCTTTGGCGAAACTCGCTTGCTCGCGGGTGAAGCCGGTCACGTGGATTTATCGATTACGCGCCGAGTATTGCAGGCTTTGGCAATAAGTGGGCAACTCAACGATACTATCCTTGCCAAAGCTCGCCAATTTTTATATTACACCCAAAAAAACCCTCAAGATGGGCGTTGGCAACCACAAGTGGATAGCTTAAAATCCCAAAAACGTTTTTTTGATGGTGGTTTTTACTATTCTCCGGTGGTTTTGGGGGCAAATAAAGCTAAATGGGCAGAAGATTCGGTTCATCAAAAATATTACCGAAGTTATGCCACGGCTACTTGCGATGGCTTGTTGGCGTGGCTGGCATTTGGGCAACGCGCCGATACTTTGGCAGTTCAGTCTGCCCAAAAATGGTTGCTTGCGCATAGTGATTTGCACTTTCCGGCGGGTATCTCGCCCAATGACCCCGACCAGTGGCACGAAGTAATGATTTTGTATCACTTAGCTGTGCGGGCTGAGGCATACCGCAAACTCTCAATCAAAGGCAATTGGCAAAAATCAATGCTAGAAATATTGCGGAAATTTGAACAAAAAGATGGTAGTGTGTTGAATCCCGCCGGCGCGCGCAACAAAGAAAATGATCCACTATTAGGGAGTGCTTTGGCTTTGCTGGCTTTGTTGTAATGAACTCCAGCAATTCCCACTATAGAAATTTTAAACGAATATTTAATTTTTTAGAATTTCTAAAAAACACTTATGTATAAACCATTGATAATGAGGTATTTATGGAAAAACTTTTCACTCCCCTTTCTTTTGTCTTGATACAAAAGAAACAAAAAATCAAGCCTGTACCCAAATTGTCTTGAATCCGCCAGAGGCGATTGAATGAAAATACATTCTAAATTGTTGATTATCAAGGGTTTACAAACTAGCATTGGATCTTCACCACTTTTCAGGAATTGCCTTTGGGAATTCCATTGAATTCTGAAAAGCTCTCGCTTTTCAGTGATTCTGAACATTACCAAGCAAAAT
>JALONJ010000411.1 GCA_025455045.1 Microscillaceae bacterium
AAACTGGATGAAACGACTAATAAACTCATTGCGAAAGCGAATAATAATGCGGTGGGCTTCAAACCTTCGCATTTGAATGAGGAATAAATAGCTTAGTAATGGTATTTGAAGTAATAAAACTCAAGATTGAATGCCAAATAAATTATCCAAACAATCAAACTTCGGTTTCATTGACCGACTTGACAATTTTGTGAATTACGGCATCTAATGCCCTAATTTCTTTATCCAAAAAAAAGATAATCTCTTGATTTTCAGGGCTTAACAGTTCTTTCTCGAGCAATGAAATCAGTCCGATGACATTTGCCACCAAACGCCGCATTTCGTGCGATTGCATCCAAGCAATTTGGCGAAGTTCTTTGTTTTGCGCCGCCAGATTGAGTTCGGCATTTTTGCGTTGGCTTACATCTGCCAAATTGACCGAAACCCCCATAATTTCTTTTTTCTCGTTTTTTACGGGGTGAAATTCTAAGCTCAGCCATAAAACCGTGCCGTTTGGAAAGTGAATGGGAGCTTCTTGTACCATAATTTCGCCGTGCCGGGCTTTTTCAAAGATAATTTTAAAGTCCGCCAAATTAGCGGGCATTATATAATTGGAGAAATCACTGCCGATTTCTAAATTTTTTTGATAAAATATTTTTGCATATTTGTCGGCAGTTTTATTGAATGATACAATTCTATACTCGTTGTCGACAAAGATATTGGCATCTGAGGTGCTATCAATGATTGCTTGAAGTTTTTGGCGCGATTCGCGGAGGTCTTCTTCCGATTGTAGAAGTTCTAAGTTGATGTATTTCAATTCTTTGGTGCGTTCACTCACAACTTTTTCGAGCGATTGATTGACTTGGCTCAATTTGTCCAAAAAACTTCCGGCAATGCCAAAAGCTAAACCCAAAAAAAATGGGGCGGTGTCAATGATAAAGTGCAAAGGGTTAGATAAATGCACTCTAGCCACGTTCTGCCAGCTCAAATCCAAGTTTTTGAACAATAAAATATCTATTAAAATCGCAAAAATTGGGAAGCATAAGCCAAAACTAATGCCAAAAAATGAATAACGAAAAGTGTATTTCTTCAAAAATAATTACTTAAGAGTTAAATGAAAATCAGTTTAATCGAAACTTTTAAAAATAAGCATTGATTGTTAATTTAGAGATTGGGTAGTGTTTTCTCGAAGCGGATTAAATCCCCTAAATTTAGACTTGGTAAGCAAATTAAGTGCAGAGTCATCCATATTGTTACCTACTCGTTATTTGCTCATAAGCACAAATTGGGACAAATTTAAAAATATTACCGGCAAAAAGTCAAAATTAAAATTTATTTTTAGAATTAAACCCTAACTTCCTAATTTTACGTATATGATATTTGAAAAATACAATAAATTATATACTTTTGCTCTAAAAATATTAGTAAAGTACAAAAAAAACGTAATATGTAGTTTTTGTACTTTTTTTAGGGTGAATTACATAAAATGCTCCAAATGTTGTACTTTTCTTATCCTATTACGTATTTTTTGGGAAGTTAGGGATTAATATTAGTTAGGGTCATTTTTGTACTTTTCTCAGATGGCTCTAACTTTTCTATATAAACTTGTGCAGATGTATAATAAGCCAAAGATTGATGTTTATTACTATAATTATATTTTTTCTGCCGTTGAATTCTATGAACAAATCAAATTTTGGGTAACTTTTTTTTCATATTTTTCTTGTTTTTTGATAACGGCGAATATTCTCAGAAGCTGTTTTAAAATAGTAAAATAGAATGTAGGGGGTATAAAAAAGCGACCTTAGCTAAAAAATAGTAATTTTGAATTTTCTCAGGATTACAAAACCTATCCCTATCTAATGTCGGAACAAAAGAAAACAAATTATCAGGTATATCCAAGTGATTTAAGCCATCGGAAATGGAAAATTGTCGAAAAATATCTACCCAAGCCGAAGAAAAAAGCCGGCGAAGCGGGTCGTACTCCGGCGGATTTGCGCTTAATTATGAATGCTAGTTGTCGGGGGCGTTTTACCTGATAAAAGTCCAAAAATTTAAAAGTTTGTTGGTAAAATATACGCACTAACAAGGATACAAACATAAAAAAACCATCACTTTTTGATTATCTGTAAGTGGCGAGGCGTGGTCAAATACTCATAAAAAACGGTTAAAGTATTGATTTTTTGGCATTCTGATATTTGACTAATTGTAAACTAATTATACTTTTTTGAGTTATAGAGTTGATAGGTTTACTATTCGTATGAAAAGAAAAATTTTCAGCCTTTACTTATGGATTGGACTCTCGCTTGGGGCTATGGGGCAAGACTCAATTCCCAGCAAATCATTAATTAATTTAGGCATACGGGGGCATTATGGTTTTATAATCTCGCACTCGCCCGAACTGAAGTCCAATGCACAATCACAGCCTTGGGGTTTGGAGTTGGATTGGAGTCGTCATTTGAACAATGAAAAAAGTTGGCAGATTTTTGGTTGTTATCCGCGAGTTGGTCTTACCGCCTCGTTTATCAATTTTGTCAATCCTCGGGTTTTGGGCAATGCCTATTCCATTAGCACTTATTTTGAACCTTATTTGGCGGTGCAAAAACGCCTCAATGCCTCCTTTCGTTTGGGTGGCGGAATTAGTTATCTGAATCAAGTGTATAATGCCGAAACCAATCCCGAAAACTTATTTTTTAGTTCACCTATCAGTTTTATTCTGACGGCTGGTGTCGGACTCAACTATCGAGTAAATTCCCACTGGACACTCCGCTTGACCGGTTTTTACAATCATATTTCCAATGGTGGTATGCAAAACCCAAACAAAGGTATCAATTTTCCTACCTTGAGTTTAGGGACTGAATATACATTCAATCCGCAAGCGTTTGAAAACCGTAATTCAAAAAGTTGGCGAGAAGTTCATACCCAACGCACTCATTATCAAGTGTTTGTCTTTGGTACTGCCAAACCTTTAGATAAGGAAGAAGCCCAAAGATTTGCGATTTTTGGGCTAAATGCTCAAGTTTCGCAAATTGTCAGCCGAATGAGTGCCTTAAGCTTGGGAGTAGATTGGGAAATCAATCGGCAAAGGCAAGCCCTCTGGCGTGCCGAAGACTTGGCAAGACGACACCCCAATCAAGTAGGTGTTTTAGTAGGACACGAACTGTTGTTAGGAAAACTTAGTTTTACTCAGCAAGTAGGCTTATATGTATGGCGGGCTTATCCAAGTGGTGATGCTCTCTATCAACGGTATGGCTTGGCATATCGGATTCGAAAACATTATTTAATCGGCATAAGTTTGAAAGCCCATCGACACGTAGCTGATTTTCTGGATTTTAGGCTGGGCTATCGCTGGTAGGGGTATAAGGCTCAAACCTAGAAATTTAGATAGCTGTGGGTGTCCCACTGGCGTAAGCCTCCAGCTTGTACTTATTATTCCGAAAACCCTCACTTTCTTTCATCTCAAGTGAAAAACCGCCTTCAATTTCCAAAGTTTAAGCGATAAAGCCAAGATTAAAAATGTAACTAATTGACTGTGTCTGCCTCTGGCTGATTATCAAATACTTATCAATTTTTCTGCATCCAGCTACCAACTCTATTGCCCACAGCAGAAAGCCGGAGGCGGAAAAAATAAGCTGAGGCTAAAGCACTTCGTCAGCCAGTTTTTTGCCCAAATATCGCCCCAAACTCAAAGCCGGGGTCAATAACATTCCGCCACAAAAGGCATTGCCACTGGTGGCTCCTGCGCCCAAAATTTCGCCAATGGCGTATAAATTCTCAAAAGTTTGTCCGTTTTGCCTAACTACTTTTAGCTCCGAATTGACTTTCAAACCCCCAAACGAAATCAAAGAAAAGGCATACGTCAAGACCGCATAAAAGGGCGGTTTTTGAATTTTGGCAGGTAAAAAAACGCGCTTAAATTCGATATCTAGTTGATTATCAACGGCTTGGTTATAATTTTCAATCGTGGTTAATAAATTATTGGGCAACACCCCAATTTTGGTGGCTAACTCCGCCAAAGATTCGGCTTGCCAAACCGCCCTGCCTTTTTGAGCCTCGGTTTTGAACTGCTCAATATTCCATTGATACACAATTGAACCGGCAGTTTGCAATATTTCTTCATCCAAAATGACCCAGCAACGGCGATTGGGCTGGTGGGCAAGGGCGCGCTCCCGAATATCGGGATTGGCTTCGTTTTCGTCTAAAAATCGCTTGCCTTCTTCATTGACATAAATTTCGTAAGCCTTTCGGTCAACGGAATTGGACATTTTTGCCCAATTTGCCCAAAAATCGCTGACACCCGATTGAGGATTCAATTCAATGCCACCCATTGTTGAGATATGATTTTCGGCTTTGTGGAAAATTGCGCCGTATTTTTCGGTAACTTGAATGCCCTCGCCAAGCGAGTGAGGCGAGGCGGTAGTTATCAGACGCGATAAATCAGGATGTTTTTGGGCAAAAAATGAATGGTTTCCGGCATACCCACCACTTGCCAAAACAATTTTTCGAGCATAATACTTATTTGTAACTAATTGATTTTCAATTGATTGAGTATTTTTTGTGATAATTCCTTGCCCTTGATTATTGTCCAAAATCAAATCTAAGAAGGTTTGGTTGAGAGCAAGGGTAATTGCGCCGTCTGCAACTTGTTTCTCGAATAATGGTAAAATTACCTTTAAAATAGATTTACCTAAATTTTTGCCAAAGTGGGTTCGCGGAATTTGGTAAGGCACATGCCCATACAAAATTTTGGGGCTGTCATCAGCAAATTCAAACCCCAAACGATCGAGCCAATCAATAGTTTTGGGAGCTTCTTCGCAAGCCAAACGAATCAAATCCATATCACCCGAATCTTGATTGATGCGCCGAATATCTTGAAAATGAAGCTCGGGAGAATCTTCGATGCCCCAACTTTTTTGCCTTTGCGTGCCGCCCGCGCTCAAATGTCCGGCAGTAATGTGGAGCGTTCCACCAATTTGGGCAGTTTTTTCGACTACCAAAACTTTTGCCCCATTTTGGGAGGCTACCAAGGCGCAGGTCATTCCGGCTGTACCCCCGCCCACAACGAGTATATCAAAAATTTGCATAGATTTGATTTTATATAACTAATTGATTCTGTCTGCCTCTGGCTGATAATCAAGCATTTACAAGCTAAATATTTTCCTAATTTTACCATCTTAGCCAGACAATCCTTGTAATTTTTCCTGAGTGAGGAGGCTCACAAAACCTTTCGCCCAAGAAAAATCAGCATTTTTAGAAAACTATTTCATTTTGAGGATGGTTTTGAATTAAAAACGCTTCTTAATCTGGGTATAAAAAAATTCTTCAAAAACTAAAAATTAGTTCTTTAAAAAAAATTACAAAATACAAAAAAAGTCGTTTAAGAAAAATACATAAACCACTGATAATCAATCAATTACAAAAATTAAATAAATTGATTAATCAAATTCTCAATAAATTCTTGTTTGCCGCTAATTTGCTTGGGTTCACCTTTTTCAAAAGCGATATTTCGCAAATCTTCCAAAGTCAGTTTTCCTTCTTCAAAGGCTTTGCCTTGTCCGCTATCAAAGGAAGCATAGCGTTCTTGGCGCAATCTTTTGTAGCCTGATTTC
>JALONJ010000039.1 GCA_025455045.1 Microscillaceae bacterium
CAGCGTTCAAAATTAGGTTAAATATATATAAGTTCCTGATAATTAATTAGTTAATTACTTTGGGTATGTATCACTTAATTTCATACAGAAGGTATTTTTTCATCGAAATCGCCCGTAAAATCAATAAATTTGAAAACCTTATTTAGTCATAGTTGTAAAATAAAGTAAAAAACTAATAAATATAACTTATTGATAATCAACAATTTGTATAATTCCTAATTCGTAATTCGTAATTCGTAATTCCTAATTCCTTATCAATTTCGCCAATGGATTATATTCACTGCCCCATACAAGGCACTACTGAGTTATTGCCTTATGATTTTAGTCAAATAGAGCCACTTTTGACCTTTTTGAAAACCAACGAAATTCCCCAAGAAAATCTGGTTTTCCCCAAAGGAACAATCACGCAAGACGGGCGACTTGACCTATGCAAACAGAGTATTGGGGCAGAAGGCAGCAAGTTTGTCGTAGAGGCTTTGTGGAATAACCGAGTTATTAAAAGTATTTTGCTGGGAACTGATGGCATTGGCAATGTGGGGGCTGAACAAATCGCCGAACTCATCAAGCACAACTCGGCGATTGAAACGGTTTATTTGGGGTGTAACTATATTGATAATCAAGGGCTTAACAAAATTACTACCGCTCTCGAGCGCAATCAATCGGTCAAGGCTTTGTGGCTCAAACGCAACCCGATTGGCGAACAAGGAGCAAAAGATTTGGCAAATTTGCTGGGCAAAAATCACCAAATTCGTACCCTTGATTTGGTCAATACCGGCATTGGTGAAGCCGGTTTAGCCCTAATTTGCGAGGCTTTGGCGCATAACTCGAGCATTGAACGACTGTATTTGGGAGGCAATTCTATAACCAGTCAAGGGGCTATCCATTTAAAAAATATGCTCCGAACCAATCAAAAAATCGTTTTTTTGATGCTCAATGTCAATCAATTGGGCGATGCCGGGGTGAGTATTTTAGCCGAAGGTTTGGTAGAAAATAAGTCTCTCACTCACCTTGGTTTGGCAAGCAATGGCATTGGCGAAGCCGGTATTTTGGGCTTAATGGCGGCACTTCAAGCTACGCGGCGTATTCAAACACTTGATTTGGGGTATAGTGCCTCTACTCAAGTACTTGGGGCAAATGCCAACCAAATCAATGACCGAGCCGCCCAAGCCTTAGCCGATTTTTTGAATCAAGATGACATTTTATTAAGTTTGAATATTCAAAAAACCGAAATAAGCGAAGTCGGCAAAAACTTGTTAGAAAATGCCCTAAAAACCAACAAAACCCTTTGCCGTCTGTATATAGATGGCAAAAGGCGAGCACAAATGTTTAACTACTTGAAGCGCAACTTGGCACTCAATCCGCATTTTTTGGCTATTCCTGATGATGTGCAGGTTATTCAGAGTGTTTATAGGTGAAATGCAAGTTTTTCTTTATAAACCTTTGATAATCAATGATTTATGTATTTTTAATTCCTGATTTTTCAATTGAAAACCAATGTTGATAAAGCACGAATATTTTAGCAAAAAACCCGAGGAGTATCAAAAACTCAAGCAATTGGTAGAAACCAATGAGGAAGCCAACTTGCGTTTGACCATTCAAATTTTGCAAAGTTTTGGTTTGTGGACGCTCACCACGCGGAGCAATTGGGAATCGCAAAAGGTTTTTTTGCGCTTATTGTTTGATTTACCTCCTCAGACTCGCTATTATTGGTCTTCGACTTCTGTGCTTGATTGGAGTTTTGCCCGCTTGTCGGAACTTCCTAACGGATTGAGCAATACTGATTATGTGCAAGTGTTAGATGTACGCCACAACCAATTGAGTTTTTTGCCGATTGAACTGAATAAACTAAGCTATTTACAAAGTTTGATTGCTTATAAAAATCAAATTCAGTGGATTCCCGAAGGTTTGGGCGATATTTATAATCTTAAAATTATCAACTTGGGCAATAATTTGATTCAAGAAATCCCCGAATCACTCAAGGAATGTGCTTATTTGCGGATTTTGAATTTGTATGCCAATCAAATCTATTTTTTGCCCGATTTTATCAGTCATTTCAAAAATTTGCTTGAGTTAAACGTGAGTTACAACCACTTAGGAAGGCTCAGTTTGGCACATTTGCCCAGATTGCGCCGCCTGTTTGCGGTGGGCAATCATATCACCCAATTGAGCAACTATTGGGATACCTTGCCCAAACTTGAGAAAATTCATTTGCATCATAACCAAATCAGCCAAATACCCGAAAGTATGGGCAAACTGCATTTTTTGCGCGAGTTGCACTTGTATCATAATCAAATCACCGAATTACCGGCAAGTTTTAAGAATTTGAAAAGATTAGAACACCTTACTTTGCAAAAAAATCCGATTTCGGACGCAGAAAAAGCCAAAATCAAGCGACTTTTGCCCCATACCAAAATTGAATTTTGATGAGTGCATTTCAAATTTACGCGCTTCTATTGCCTAGCTCAGCACCTCCCCCCAGCCCTATTCCAAAAGAGCGGGTGATAGGTAGTAAATTTGCAATGCGCCCAGTTTGTTTTATATTGTCATAATCAACTCATTATCAATACAATAGAAACACTGTTCTTTAAATATGAAAGATATTCAAATCAAAAAAAATCCTAAAAAATACGATGCCGTCATTGTTGGCTCGGGGGCAGGTGGCGGAATGGCGGCTTATACCTTAGCCAATGCCGGTCTGAAAGTTTGCCTCATTGAAGCCGGAGCTATGTATGACCCCAAAAAAAACGTTACCCAACTCAAAAACCCTTGGGATTCGCCTCGGCGAGGTGCCTCTACCAAATTTCGTCCTTTTGGGGATTTTGATGCTTGTTATTATGGCTGGGAAATTGAGGGCGAGCCTTTTACCACCACCGAAGGCACGCAATGGGACTGGTGGCGCGCTCGAATGTTGGGCGGTCGTACCAATCACTGGGGTAGAATTTCTCTGCGCTTTGGTCCCAAAGACTTCAAACGCAAAAGTATTGACGGCTTGGGCGATGATTGGCCGATTGGTTATGAAGATATTAAGCCTTTTTATGATCGAATTGATAAAATGATTGGAGTTTTTGGTACTAATGAAGGTCTTGAAAACGACCCTGATGGCTTTTTCTTACCGCCCCCCAAACCCCGATTGCACGAATTATTTATCAAAAAAGCCGCCACTACCGCCGGAGTGCCGGTAATTCCTGCTCGTTTGTCGATTTTGACCAAACAAATCAACAACGAAAGGGGTGTTTGTTTTTATTGTGGGCAGTGTAACCGTAATTGTAGTATTGCAAAGGCTGATTTTTCGTCGACTAATGTATTGATTTATCCGGCACTCAAAACCGGCAACATTGATATAGTGGCTGATGCAATGGCTCGTGAAGTTTTGACCAATCAAGAAGGCTTGGCTACCGGCGTTTCTTATATCGATAAAAATGATATGCAGGAATACCAAGTCGAAGGCAAAGTGGTCATTTTGGCTGCCAGTGCCTGCGAAAGTGCCAGATTATTGCTCAATTCCAAATCTCCGCGCCATCCAAACGGCTTGGCTAACAATAGCGGAGTGGTGGGCAAATACTTGCACGACTCAACCGGGGCGGCTATGGGCGGTGTATTGCCTCAATTATTTGACCGAAAACGCTATAATGAAGACGGTGTGGGCGGTATGCACATTTATAGCCCTTGGTGGGGAGATAATAAAAAATTGGATTTTCCCCGAGGTTATCATATTGAGTATTGGGGGGGTATGCAACAGCCGGCTTATGGTTTTGGAATGGGAATCGAGAACCTCAATGGCAAATTTGCCGTTCACGGCAAGCAAAAAGAAGCGGGTGGTTATGGCAAATCTTTGAAAGAAGATGTCCGCTTCTTTTATGGGGCTAGTGTGGGAATGGCTGGTCGAGGAGAAGCCATTCCTTTGGAAAGTAATTATTGTGAAATTGACAACAATGTGGTGGATATGTACGGGATTCCGGTCTTGAAATTTAATGTAAAATGGAGTGAACACGAAATCAAGCAAGCCAAGCATATGAAGGAAACTTTTGCCGAAATTTTAACCAATATGGGCGCGGTGATTACTTGGGGCAATGACTATAGTGCCAAAAATAATTATGGTTTGGAAGCTCCCGGGCGCATTATCCACGAAGCCGGAACGGTGCGAATGGGCAATGACCCCAAACGCTCGGCTTTGAATAAATATAATCAAGCCCACGATTGTAAAAACCTCTTTGTAGTAGACGGTGCGCCTTTTGTCTCGCAAGCCGATAAAAACATTACTTGGACGATTTTAGCCCTCAGTTTACGCACAAGTGAATACATTATCGACGAAATGAAGAAAAGAAATATTTAATAGAGTGGTATGCTTAAATGGTGGTATGGGTTGTATTTAATTTAATTTTATAAATATTTGATAATCAATTGATTATATAAAATAATTGAACCTTTACTCATTTACTAGAATTGTTGGATTGTGTGCCATAGTCCAAAGAGAAAGTACATAGTTCAAATAGATGTCTTTTCTCCCCCTCCTTCGGATGGGGCTGGGGGGAGGCTCTAATTCCAAATTATTAATTCTAAAATGAAATATGAATCGCAGAAAATCTTTAAAAATAATCACCACCGGAGCTATTGCTACCGGTGCTGTAGTCAGTGGTTGCAATACTCCTGAAAATAAAACAGCCGAAGTAAAAGCTGATAAGCCGGTATTTGCCTATGACCGCGCCAAAGAAGAGGCAGCCAGAGAGCAAAAACTCCAATCTGAGACGTTCTTTACCCCGCACGAGATAGAAACCATTACCATTTTGGCAGATATTATCATTCCCAAAGATGAGATTAGCGGGAGTGCTTCGGAAGCCAAAGTGCCTGATTTTATTGAGTTTATCGTCAAAGATATGCCCCAACACCAAACGCCAATGCGCGGTGGTTTGCGCTGGTTGGATGTGCAATGTTTGAATAAATTTAATAATCCCTTCAAAAAATGTACTTCTCCCCAACAAATAGAAATGATAGATGCCATAGCCTATCCCAAAAAAGCCAAGCCGGAAATGGCACAAGGCGTAGCTTTTTTTAATTTGCTGCGCAACTTGACCGTTACCGGTTTTTATACTTCGCAAATCGGGGTTAAAGACTTGGGTTATGCCGGAAATATGCCTAACCAATGGAACGGCGTACCCGAAGAAGTTTTGAAACAATACAAACTAGCCTATTCTGAAAAAGAATTGAAAGAATGTATCAGTTTTGACAAAGCTTAAATAATATAATAGCTCGGATAGTTTCAGGTTTCTACTTCCGAGTTTTTCACTAAACACTTGATAATCAGCTAGTTAAATAGAGTATTTAAAAAAGCATAACTAATTGATTATCAAGTATTCATAAAATTGTAACCCAGCCTTTAGGCTGGGGGAGGCACAGCCTAAAGGCAGGGTTATATGCTTATTTGTCAAAAGTCAAAGATTATCAACCACTTATAAAAAGCACTCAAAATGTTGTAAAAATAAATTGATAAATTAATTTATTAAACAACTGAAAATCAATGTATTGACTTAGCTCTTTTTACAATTAAATAATTATTTATGTCCAATCTTGATAAACCAACTCAAGCAAGATTTATCCGCCGACAGGTTTTTGCCCAAACCGCCGGTACTCGCTTTACGTTTTTCTTTTTATTGATTACCGGAGCTATACCCGGATTAATGAGCTGGTATTTTGCTTTTAATGCCACGCGCTATCCGGAAATGGCAAAATCTTTGGGTAAAACACAAAATCTATATTTTTTAATTGCCGCTAGTCTTTTGCTAGGTGCATTGTTTGTCGGGCTTTATCTGGTTTATCAGAGGTATAAAACGTATAAAACATTTCAATTTATCTTTGATAATGGCAAAGAGTTTTTTTTTAAAGTAGAAAAAGTACACTTAGAAGGCAAACACTTTGAAGTTAAGCTACGCAGATTTGAAATTGAAACAAGGTCGGAGTTGGGCGAATTGATTGAGCTAAAGACCTCCGATATCGATTTAATACATTTTTTGGGCGCACAACAAGGCGAATTTCTTGCCTATCAAGCCGAAAAATATCCCCAACGCATTATTCCTGTCAATTTGATTAAACACTTGGCAGAAAAACGAAAATAATCCCTAAATAATTGATAATTAGGAGCTTATATTCCCTCGCTGTGCTAGGGTTTGAAATGATGGGCTAGGCTTCCAAGCCTAGCACGATATACTTGCGCGTTTCCAAACGCGCCTAGCACAAGTGCAAGCTACCTCAGGAAGTATATAAGTAATTGATTATCAATTATTTACATTACATTTAGGTATTTATATTGAATTACAGAAGTTTGTAAAAAGGCGCGTTTGGAAACGCGCAAGTAGGCGCGGCTAGGTTGGAAACCTAGCAGATAGGGATTACAGAAGTTTGTAAAAAGGCGCGTTTGGAAACGCGTAAGTAGGCGCGGCTAGGTTGGAAACCTAGCAGATAGAGGGTACAGAAGTTTGTAAAAAGGCGCGTTTGGAAACGCGCAAGTAGGCGCGGCTAGGTTGGAAACCTAGCAGATAGGAGGTATGTAGTGTGATTTCTAATTCCTAGAGTTTCTTACTTACTGCACATTGCTTGGTTTATCTTACAAAATGTTTAATTTTGTAAGCAGTCTTTCGGGTTTTCAAAAAACCTTATTTTTTAACAACTATCTGATAATCAATGACTTACAATTCAAGACTAATTAATTGCCTACAGCTAAGTTTTTGGCTTTGGGGGCTGATAAGCGGTATTTTTTCCCCAATCTCGGCACAAAGTGTATATATTCCACTCAATCAAGATGTGTATCATTGGATTGAACGCTACGAAATCAAGTCAGGGCGGTTTAACAACAAGCTTCATACGCACCTCAAACCCTACCAACGCCAATATGTGGCAAAAATGGCGGACAGTACTTGGGCAAGCCTCGATAATTTGTCGGCGCAAGACCGTTTCAATCTTGAGTACCTGCGCAATGACAACTGGGAATGGTCGGATTCCGCCCAAAACGAAAGCCGAAAACCAATTTTTAAAACCATTTATCGTAAAAAAAGTGATTTTTTTCACTACCAAGACCAAAACTTTGACCTCCACCTCAATCCGGTTTTTTATGGTTTTGTGGGTCGTGAGCAAAACGTGAGCGAAACCCCCTATCTCAATTCACGAGGCTTAGAAATAAGGGGTATGATTAAGCGCAAAATCGGTTTTTATACTTATTTTACCGACAATCAGGCGACTTTTCCTACCTATATTACCGACAAAATCACTGCTCTAGATGCCGTACCCAACGAAGGCTACTACAAACGCACGCCGGGTAGAAACGGAGTCGATTTTCTAACGGCGCGAGGATATGTTACTTTTGCGGCAGTCAAAGACTTGTTGCACGTCCAATTTGGCTATGACAAAAACCAAATCGGCAACGGCTACCGTTCAATGATTTTGTCGGATTTCTCGAGCAATTATTTGTTTTTGAAACTCAATACCAATGTTTGGAAATTGAATTACCAAAACTTATTTGCCCAATTGACCGCCGAAAAATTGAATGCTGATGGATTTTATCCGCAAAAATTTATGGCTTTGCATCATTTGAGCATCAATATTACCAAAAATTTCAATTTGGGAGTTTTTGAAGCCATTATGTTCAATCGCGGCGATTCTAGCACCATTCGCGGCTATGAGCTGCGGTATATGATTCCTCTGATTTTTTATCGCTCGATTGAACAACAAGCCGGAAGCCCCGACAATGCCAATTTGGGTTTAGATTTTAAATGGAATTTTTTGAATCGTTTTTCTTTGTATGGGCAGATTTTGATTGATGAATTTGTGCTATCCGAAATCCGCAACGGCGATGGCTGGCGCGGCAACAAACACGCCGCCCAAATCGGTTTCAAATACATCGACTTTGCCGGTATCAACAATCTTGACCTGCAAGCCGAACTCAACTTGGCGCGTCCTTACACGTATTCGCACAATTTTCGGTATGCCGAATACAGCAATTATAACCAACCACTAGCGCACCCACTAGGGGCAAATTTTTATGAAATGATCGGAATTGTGCGCTACCAACCTCTCCGCCGCCTCAACTTGACGGCTAAGGCAATTTATGCCCGTTATGGAGCCGACAATGGTACAAATACCAACTTTGGCGGCAATATTTTTTTGAATAATACCGTCAATACGCAATTGTATGGCAACAAAATCGGGCAGGGAGTTCGTACCAATTTAATGTTTTTGGATTTGACCGCTACGTGGCAAATCAAACATAATTTATTTGTTGATTTAAAACAAATTGTGCGCCGCCTAGACAGTGAAATAGATGCCCGCGACAAAAATACTTTTTATACCTCGGTGGCAATTCGGATGAATATTCCCCAAAGATTGTATGAGTTTTAGTACTTATTTTGAATTTCGAATATTCGTTCTTTCTGATAACTACGGATAAGTAATGAGTTAATTATAAGATGTGCTAGTGTGCTGATGCAATACACTGATTTTCAATTAATTATATTTTTAAAAGTGTCACTTTATTTTAAATCTGTACCTAAGTATTATAATTCATTGACCGTGTCCGCCTCTGGTGGGTTTTCAGTTATTTATCGTGTTTTTCTTTTACCACAACGCACACTAAGTTCACACAAAGAACACTAAGGAATAATTACAAAATAAAGTAAACTTTTTAAAAACATAATCAATTGAAAATCCTCCAAAGGCGGACACGGTCAGGTAATTAAACAATTCCTAATTATTAATTCCTAAGCCCTTTACTTTGTGAACCTTTGTGCGTATTTTTTGGTGAACTTTGTGGTAAAAGTAGCTTTTAAAATGGTTAATTTAGACTTTCAAAAGTCAATTTTAGCAATATATACTTGTAGAGGCTAAATCATCAACTCTTTGAGGTTTCCGTAGTTGTCAGTTCTTTACCCATTTTGAGGAAGTTCTAGCTTTATGCTAAGCCTAAACTCATTTACGCAAGCAGGCTAGACAGCCTGCGTTACAATTTTCTTCAAAACTGGTAAAGAACCAAAACATTTAGCTAACTAACTCATTATCAATACATTAAATTATATACTTTATCAATACTATACCCTCTTTATGATACTTTTAGATGGCAAAAAACTCTCTACCGACATCAAAGCTGAATTGGCGCAAGCCGTAGCCCAAATCAAAGCGGAAGGCGGCAAAACGCCCCACTTGGCGGCGGTTTTGGTGGGCAATGATGGCGCAAGCGAAACGTATGTAGCCAGCAAAGTAAAAAGCTGTGCCGAAGTAGGTTTTGAATCTACGCTGATTCGAATGGCAGCCAATACTACCGAAGCCGAATTATTGGCAAAAATTGAAGAATTGAACCAAAACCCTGACATCGACGGGTTTATAGTGCAGTTGCCCCTACCCAAGCATATATCGGAAGAAAAAGTAGTGCAAGCCATTCAACCCCAAAAAGATGTAGATGGATTTCACCCTATCAATATTGGCAGAATGGCTAAGGGCTTACCGGCTTATATTTCGGCTACGCCCTATGGTATTTTGCAAATGCTAGAACGCTATCAAATAGAAACTACCGGCAAACATTGTGTAGTCATTGGCAGAAGCCAAATTGTCGGCTCGCCGATGAGTATTTTGTTGGCGCGCAAAGCCAAAATCGGCAATTGCACCGTTACGCTTTGCCATAGCCAAACCCAAGATATTGCCAAATTTACCCGCCAAGCCGACATTATTGTCGTGGCTATGGGTGTGCCGGAGTTTCTCAAAGGTGATATGGTCAGCGAAGGGGCGATTGTGATTGATGTAGGTATGACCCGCGTGCCGGACAGCAGCAAAAAATCGGGATTCAAGCTCAAAGGCGATGTAGATTTTGAAGCCGTAGCTCCCAAATGTTCGTACATTACACCCGTGCCGGGGGGCGTAGGACTGATGACCGTTTCTTCGCTTTTGCAAAATACTTTGTTGGCAGCGCAAGGTAAAATTTATGCTAAATAGTAAAGGTTCTATTGTGAACTTGGGGAAAACCTTGTATTTTTTCAAGTTTATTTAAACCCTAAGGGTTTTGAAAACCCTTAGGGTTTGGATTCGATTACCAAATTAACGATAGAACCCTAATATACTTATAATTTGCTGATTATCAATTATTTACAATATTTTAAACCCTTGTTTGTATCCTCGCAAGCAAGGGTTTTGCATACATATACTAAATGGTCAGTCTCCCTTATTTTTATCCTTTGAGATGTTGAAGCTTTTGATAAAAGCCATTCAAAATCGCATTGTGAGTGGTTTGCCCAATGATTTCTCCGGCGGCATTTTGAATTAAAATGGCGTTAAGGCGATTTTGGCTGGTTGTTTCCAATACAGTCAATAAATCGGTTTCGGGGCTAAATGCGGGGCTATTTGGCTGATAATCAGCATTTTGCATAGATATGGATACCACTTCTTGCAAAGTAAGCGTCTTGAGCGCAAACTGAAAATGCTGGTTTTGAAAAAAACTGCGTACAACCTCATTTTTGGGTGCAAAGACAAAAGTCGCCGGTTCGCCGATTTGTAACAATTCGCCTTTATCCATCAAGGCAATTCGATTGCCCAAAGCCAAGGCTTCCATTATATCGTGAGTTACCAAAATTTTGGTTTTGGTTTTTAAATAAGGTAAGTTTTTAAATTCTTGCTGAATTTGGTGGCGAGTGATAGGGTCTAAAGCTCCAAAGGGTTCATCTAACAAAATAATGGGCGGATTAGCCGCCAAGGCACGTGCAATGCCGATGCGTTGTTTTTGTCCGCCACTCAATTCGTGAGGGTATTTGGTCAAAAAATCTTGAGGTGGTAAGTTGAGCATTTCCAATAGCTCACAAGTGCGGCGAGTAATGTTGCTCCTGCGCCAGCCTAGTAGTTTGGGAACAATAGCTATATTTTGGGCAACGGTGAAATGCGGAAAAAGTCCAAAATTTTGAATTACATAGCCAATGGTTCGGCGGAGTTGAACCGGATTTTGGGTCAATATATTTTGCCCTTTAATCCATATTTCGCCCGCGCTGGGTTCAACCAAGCGATTGAGCATTTTTAAAGTAGTCGTTTTTCCGCTGCCGCTAGTTCCCAACAAAACCAGAGTTTCGCCCTCGGCAACGGAAAAAGAAACATCTTTTACTACCCAATCAGCCCCAAATCGCTTGCTTAGTTTGCGTATTTCTATCATTTCAAATCCATTTCAAAAGATTGCCTTTGTATTATTGCTTCTCTAAGTAACAGAATTTTTGAGAATAATCCCAATTTTAGAAAAAATGAGCTAATCCATAATTTATCAAACTTTGGGTTAAGTTTCTGAAAACCAAGCGATTAATTAAAAACTTTTATATTATGTAATCAATTGATAATCAATTGGTTACAAAAATATTATAAAGCATTGTTTTGCTTTTCATAAATTTAATTTTACAAAGCAAACCTCCTAGAAGTTTTAGCGTATATAGACAAAGTTGCCGGTCAAAAAAATGTAATATTTTTTTATAAACTTGTAATTTTTGACTTTTATTTCGGTAAATATTATTAATTTTGATGTTATAAACCTTACTAACATTCTTTTGTATGTCAGACCAAAGAGCAAAAGTAACTGATATGATTCACCAATATGCTGAGTCGGTCGGTCTCACTCGTGAACAAGTCTTCAATCCCGAAAAACAATCTTGGAATTGGCGCATTGGTTCCGCAAGTATTCAAATCTTCATTGAAAGAATCACTTTCAGCAATGGTAGCTTTAGAGAGTATCTACGAATTTTCTCGCCTTTGATGCAAATGCCGGCTACAGATTTGACTCGTTTTTATCGCCAGTTGTTGGAGCTCAATGACTCTAATTTGGGGGTAAAACTTACCGTAATGCCCAACAGTACTTGGGTATATGCGACTTATGAGCGCGATATTCGCGGAATGGATTATGAAGAGTTGGCAACTTGCATTGCCGACCTTGAGTGGTGGGCTGATAAACTGGACGATGAGTTGAAAGCACAGTTCCCCGCAGCATAAAAAATTGCGGAGGCGCAAAACCTCCTCTAGATTAAAAAAGCGAATAATTTTTCAATTATTCGCTTTTTTTATAACTATCTGATTATCAGCATTTTACCTCAAAAACCCTCATTTCTTTACTTATTTTCAGGAAATTATCGCCTTATTCTAAGACTAAACACATTTACGCGGGCAGGCTACGCAGCCCGCGTTACATTTTTCCTGAAAAGTGGTGAAGATTCAAATACTCAATACGTGTGCCAAGCGAATCAAATCATCGCTAATGGGCTTGTGTTTGGTAATGGTATCCTCGAAAGGTACATATACGACTTCATCATTGACTACTCCCGCCATTACATTTTTCATTCCTTGCACCAAACCTTCTATGGCGGCTAATCCGGTACGGCTTGCCAAGATACGGTCTTTGGAGGTGGGCGAACCACCGCGCTGGATATGCCCCAAAATAGTAACTTTGATGTCCAAATCCGAGACTTTTTCTTTTACTTTGGCGGCTACTTGGTTGGCGTTACCTTCTTCATCGCCTTCGGCAACGATGACTATAGCCGAGGTTTTGTGCTTGAGTTTACCTTTCTCGAGGGTCTCAATTACATCATCAATCGAGGTACGAGTTTCGGGCACCATAATAATTTCTGCCCCGCCGCTAATACCCGATTGAATAGCAATATAGCCCGAATCGCGCCCCATTACTTCAATAAAAAATACGCGGTTGTGCGAATCGGCAGTATCGCGGATTTTGTCAATAGCTTCCAAAGCCGTATTGACTGCCGTATCGTAACCAATGGTAAAATCAGTACCGTACAAGTCGTTGTCAATCGTTCCCGGACAACCCACCGTAGGAATACCAAATTCTTCATAAAATATTTTTGCGCCGGTAAAAGTACCATTGCCACCAATGGCTACCAGTCCGTCAATATCAAAGTTTTTGAGTTGTTGATAGGCTTTTTTGCGCCCTTCGGGAGTCATAAACTCCATACTGCGGGCTGATTTGAGAATTGTGCCGCCTTTTTGAACTATATTGCTAACCGAGTGAGAATCCATTGGATATATATTGCCCTTTATCATTCCATCATAGCCCCGCTTAATGCCATACACCTCCACATTGTGATAAATGCCTCCCCTAACTACCGCTCTAATGCAGGCATTCATACCCGGAGCATCGCCCCCAGAAGTAAATACCCCGATACGTTTCAAACTCATAATTTTTAGATGTAAATTGATAGTCTATCCTTATTTTCGGACACGAAATTAGTAAAAAAAAATATCTGTCAATCGATTTTGGCTTGAAATAATCGGTTTTTTGTGGATAAATTATATTTTTCTAAGACTGCCAACGTTTGCACTAGCCTTTGAATAATCCAAATCAAGGTTTAGAGCTTTTTTTCTTTTTGGGCTTATTTTTCTCAAGGTAGTTTTTAAATGCTTCATAATTGGTATATTCTTGCTCACTGATTTCGACAAAACCCTGCGAAAACCGCAAATTGAGCAGGCGGTAGCTTGTCCCCATCGTATTGATGACTTGTTCGTTTATCTCCAGCAAATCGCTCAAATCAAAAATGGTTTTTTGCCACAAAAATTGTTTGTCAATGATAATTTTCCCTTTTGCTACCGAAATAACCTTGTAATTGTAAAAAATTCGAATCGTAATCACCAAAGCCAAGCCACCTACAAAGCCAAAACCCAACCAATACCACCAACCCGAGCCTCGACTATACACATAATTGTAAATCAATAAGCCCAAAAAACTATATGCCAATCCCAAAAAAGCCACCAAAGAATAAATTGCCGAAGTACGCGGTTTGATAAGCATAAGATTGTTTTTAAATTTTAAAATATTTATAATTAATTGATAATCAGTTGATTATGTGTTTTATGATGTAAATAATCCCCCTTCAATCCCTCAAACCTTCAGTTTCTCACTCCAAACTACAAAACCTACATATCCCAACAGCAGACTATTATTCACGATAAACGAAATTCCCCAATGCTCAATGGCTAAAAAATAACTCAATAAAATCAAACTTGCTCCCAAGCCTATATGCAAAAATGCCGAACCCAATTGATAAGGAATCGGATAATGTCGATTGCCCAAGCTGTAACATAACCAACTCATTATCAAGTAAGTAAGCAAAGAAGCCCAAGCACAACCATAATAACCCCATATCGGAATCAACCCATAATTGGCAATGATGTTGATACCCGCCCCCAATAGCGAAATCCACATTCCGTACCGGGTTTTGTCGGCTAATTTGAACCACACGGTAAGATTGTAATAAATTCCCAAAAACAAATTTGCCAACAACAAAATTGGGGCTACCCATATTCCGGCGTGGTAAGCCGTATTGGGAATAAAAAATAATTTCAAAATATTCAAATTCATACTCACCCCCAACCAAATCACCACGCCGGCGATGACAAAATAACGCATCACCCGAGCAAACAAAGCCGGTGCATTTTTGTCCTCAGCTTGCGCAAAAAAGAAGGGTTCGGCGGCATACTTGAAAGCCTGCACGACCAACATCATAAAAATAGAGATTTTGGCGGCGGCGGCGTATATTCCCAATACTTCCAAACTTGACACCCCTGCATAAAAACCACTCGGCAACCAATATTGCAAGACCAATTTGTCAAACATTTGATTGATAGTGCCGGCCAAACCCAAAAAAATCAAGGGCAGAGCATACCCCAGCAAGGGACGATAAGCCTCCCAATGGAACCGAAACCGAAAATCTTTGAAATTGCCCCACAACAAAGGCACAAAACAAGCATTTGCCAGCAAATTAGCCAGTACCACATAGCCCACCCCATAGTTGGGTGTGTAAAACCAAGTAATCAAAGGCTTCAGACCCAGCCAATTATGGCGATAAATCTCGGCACAAATCACCAAGAAAAACACATTTAAACCAATGGTAATCAGGATATTAGCAATTTTTATACTAGCAAACGCAAAAGCCTTATTCTCCAAACGCAAACGTGCAAACGGAATAGCCACCAAGGTATCAATTGCCAAAATCCAAGCCAGCCAGCGTACCCAATCAGGGTGTTGAGGAATTTCCAAAAAAACCGCAATTGCCGGAGCAAAAATCAAAATAAAAGTCGTAAATACCCCCGTAGTCAGGATTATATAGCTCATAATCAGCCGATATATCGGCAAAAAACTCTCTTTTTTGGCATAGCGAAAAAACGTAGTTTCCATACCATACGTGTATATAATGTTCAAAAACGCTACATACGCATACAATTTGGTAAACTCGCCAAACTCCGCCCGACTAAACCCATAGTGATAACTGGTATAGAGTGGTACCAACAAATAATTCAGCACTCGCCCCAAAATACTGCTCAATCCATACAAAGCCGCATCGGAAGCCAGTTTTTTTATTAATGACATTTTTTTTAAGGAATTAGGAATTAATAATTAGGAAATACTACTATACACAATTTAGAACCATCAAGACACAAAGTATCTAAGTGCCTGATTATCAACATTTTGCGTCTTAGCGTCTTTGCGTGAAAACATATTTTGTACAGTAGTATTTAATTAGGAATTAGAAATCATATAACTACTTGATTTTCAATTAATTATATTTTAAAAAAATGCTACTTTGTTTTGTATCTATTCCTAATCAAGTTGATAATTTTTCAAATGCCCACAAACTACAAATTAGGTAAAAATTCATAACTCATTGGTTATCAAGTATTTACTTAATTTTAATTCAACATAAGCGTGCAAAAATACAAAATTAGCCGCGCTTTTTTTATCCTACTTCGGCTTTGTGTAAATAAAAATGACAGTTTGTTACTTAAAAACTTTTTTGAACCTTTTTTATTTTTTAACAAAATCAAATATTGATTACGAACTGGACCTAAGATTGCCAAAACCAACAATTTGCCCAAACTCACGAGCCGCAAAATTTGTTTGGGTTTAAGTTTATCCGTAAATTTGAATGTTGAAATTTAATAATCCTAAAATTAAAAATAAAATGGCTGTTTTAAATATACCTGACCAAAATATCCAAATGACCGATGTGGAACAAATTCGAGCTTTTTTAAATGCTCGGGGCGTATGGTTTGACCAATGGGAAGCTAGTGTCGAATTTGACAAAACTGCCAACCAAGAGACCATTCTTGCCGCCTACGGACACGTGTTGTACCCTTTTATGGAAAAAAACGGCTACAAAACCGCCGATGTTATCAATATCAACAGCGAAACCCCCAACTATGAAGCGGTACGCAACAAGTTTTTGAGCGAACACCAACATACCGAAGACGAAGTACGCTTTTTTGTCGATGGCAAAGGCTTTTTTTGGTTTAATCTGGAAGGCGACCCTATTTTTAATGTAATGTGCGAAGCCGGTGATTTGATTTCAGTACCCGCCGGAACTCGCCACTGGTTCGATGCCGGTAAATCCGACCCTTTTGTCAAAGCTATTCGTTTGTTTATTGATATGTCGGGCTGGGTGCCTCACTATACCGAATCAGGCGTGGATAAAAGCTACAATCCAGCATAAATCATTGATAATCAACATTTTATGAAAATTCTATTTTTTATGTAATCAAAAAAAACGGGCATTGAATAATGCCCGTTTTGGGTTTTGTTTTAATGATTATTTCGAATACCGCCGTAAGCCCAAGGTTTGTGCCGGTATTCGTTTTTTGTATGTTTGGGCAGGTAAGAAAAATAGAATACCTAGCCAATTTTTCAAAATAGACAAATAGTTAAAAATTATCACAACCATTAGTTTTAAGCATTATAGCTTCTTGCCCCAATTAGTTCAAAAACCTTGAGAAACCGAACCGAATCACCTATATTTGTAAAAACCTGAAGTTGATATGGGCTACAGCAATTATAAAAACTTGAAGCAGACTCTTGAGAAATTAGGGCTGGAGGAAACAGATGAGCTGTTATTTCCTCAGATTAAACTGGTACAGCCGTCTGAATGGCTACAACAATCATTAATCTTGGCAAAACGATTGCCCCTTACCAACGAAAAAAGCAAATCGGAAAGGATTATTTCGCCTATCTTGACCGAAATGGCCGTACAGTTTGATAAGCAATTTACGATGTTTTCGGGCGAAGATTTGACCGTCGACAGCACGCGCGATTTGGCGGGTGAGTGTGATTTCTTTTTTGCCAAACACCCCCGCAAAAGTGTGATGCAAGCTCCAGTGGTTACTTTTGTGGAAGCAAAAGATGAAGACTTCGAGTATGGGTAAGCCCAGTGTATTGCCCAAATGTATGCTTCAATGCTCTATAATGAACAAAAAGGTAAACCTGTGCCTTGCATATACGGGTGTGCGGTAACGGGTGATGTGTGGAAGTTTTTGAAATTGGAAAAATCTAAAATCACTTTGGATACAGAAAATTATTATTTAGTAGAACTCCCCAAAGTTTTGGGTATTCTTCCCCAAATATTGAATAGTTTTTTAGTTTAAATGAATCTTAAGAATGAATAATGAATAACGTAAAATGAATAGTTTTTTAAATCGCTTGATAATCCGCCAGAGGCGAGGCAGGTCAATGAGTTATCAAAAATATCGTTTACACTATTTTCGCTTGATACTTAGACAATACTTCGGACAGTTTTTATAAGTAATTGATTATCAGCTAGTTATGTTATTTTAAATATTTTATGTAACTAGCTGATTATTAGATACTTAGTAAATAACTCGGAACTAGAAACCCGAAACTAGAAAATTTGTACTCATTTACGATTTTGTGAGGTTTTAGTGTCTTTTTTTGGTTGGGTATTGGTTTCGTTGCGAATCATCTCTGCGCCATCAATTTTAGCTTTCTCAATAATGACTCCGGCAACTTTTTTGCCCAAATCCAAGGCTACTTCATTGTCGCTACGAAAGTGTATGCCCCCTTGAAAGCGCGATTCGGCTACCTCTTGGGCTTTGCTCCGAAACCAAGCGGCTTCGGTCGGAAAAAAATAAGCATACAATTCGGCAGTTACACTACTGACTGCCGCGTGTCCTGATGGATAACCCGGAAAAGGCGGGGTATGAATCAACAAAGGCTTGAAATTGGGATCGTATTGGTCGGGGCGAATACCCCAATAAGCAAACTTGGCATCCCAACAAGCTATAAAACCATCATAATAACCAATGGCTGAAAGAGCATACATTCGGGCGGCGCGGGGCGCATTGAGGTGCAGATTGTATTCAAATATTTTTTGATTCAATACCTCATCCCAAAAAGGTTCGTTGGCATAAAAAAAAGCATTGGCAATAGAACTAAAAGTTTGTTTGTAATTGCGAAGTTCCTCCATTTCTTTGGCAAAATCGGGCGGAGCAAGGGGGCGAAACTGACTGCCACTGTCCAAAGCAATGGTTTTGCTTTTGCCGGCGTGGGGCATCATTGCATACCTGCCCCGCCAAAGCCCGGGTTTTTCGGGCATTTTGCCATCCCAAGGCGTATTGTTGAGATAATTTGCGGTGTGTTTTATCTCGATTTCGGCTATTTTTTTGCCCAATTCAAAACCGGCTTGCGTATCGCTCGGAAAAGCCAATCCGGCGGCAACTCTTGATTCCATCGCTTGTTGGGCCATTTTTTTGACCGAATCAGCCAAAGCCGGAAAAAAATGCGCAAACACAGTAACTGCCACGCCTGCCGCTACCGAGTGTTCGCAAGGATAAGAAGGACTTGCCGGCTTGGGCGCATACACTTGCACGCGCTTATCCACTTCGTAGGGGCGGGGACGGTTGTAGGCATACTTGGTATCCCAAGCAGCAATTGTGGCATCATAAATAGCCACGCTGAGGAGCATATTGGCGGTGATTCCGTGCTTGGCAGCATCGGTCATCCACGTTTTTGCCATCATATTTTGCCAGCGATAACCGGGTGCGCCCGCGTTCCAATAAGTAATTTGCTTGAGTTGTTCAGGGCTTAAGTTTTTTTGTAATGCCAACACTTGGCTTACTTCCTCTTTGCCAACTTTAGGGGCTGACAGGCGATAGGCTTTGCCGGAGCTGATAAACCAAGTTTTCCAAGTACCGGCATTGGGTTCTACTTGGGCATACAACGCCCCCCACAAGCCCCAAAACAAAAATAAAGTTAAAAAAGAAAGGTTTTTCATTTGCTATTGGATTTAAAAATTATTGGCAAGAATAAACCAATAAAAAACACCTTTTTTCGGCGGTCAATCAATGCTTGGCTTGCGTAAACGAAGGGCTGGATTGGGTCAATAGAAAAATAACGAAGTGAAAACAAATATTTGAGAATAGAAAACAAATAGGTTCTTCACCACTTTTCAGGAGTGAAAATCTTTTTTCTGAAATTTATCAATTTCAGTGATTCTTCGCTTCGCTCAGAATCTGAAACTCTTGATAATCA
>JALONJ010000412.1 GCA_025455045.1 Microscillaceae bacterium
AATTCCGCCGTTTCTGTTTTCCCATTTTTGTACTTTTTTAAGAGGTAAATTTAAAAATTTTATCTTAACTTGCTGTCCAATTTTTGGGGTACATTATAAGGAAGCTAAGTTTGAAATTAACCTGAATATTCTAAAATAAGTATTTTTCTAACTAATTGATTATTAGCCAGAGGCAGACACAGTCAATTATTTGTAGAATAAAATGTACTTTTTTGAAAAAAATCATTTGTTATAATACTTCCTGAATATTTTATAAAGCGTTGATTATCTTTGGTTTTTGACAAATAATTATATAACACAACCTTTAGGCTGTGCCTCCTACAGCCTGAAGGCTGTATGGCAATATTATAAATACTTGATTATCAAGTACTTATGAAATTTACAATTTTTTAGTTAATTGTATGATTTTCAAGCCGGTAGTTAAAATCAGAAAAATTTGTAAATACCTGATAATCAGTATGTTACAAGATTGCTACGGACTATTCTCAAGTCATTAGTTTGCATAATTCATCATATTTTCCAATCAAAAAAATAATTTATGCCCATCAATCGTAATGCGCTCATTCGTTATCAAACGCTGGATAAATGTTTGCAAAATCGCTATCGCCAATGGACTCTCGAGGACTTGATAGAAGCCGTATCGGAGGCTTTGTATGAATACGAAGGCATCGAGCAAGGTGTGAGCAAACGCACCATTCAAGCCGATATACAAATGATGCGGAGCGAAAAACTAGGGTACAATGCCCCGATTGTGGTCATTGATAAAAAATACTATACTTACGAAGACCCCAAATACTCAATTACCAATATCCCGCTTACCGACAGTGATTTGAACAAACTCAAAGAAGTAGCCGGAATTCTCAAGCAATTTAAAGGTTTTGCCCATTTTAAAGATTTGACCGGTATGGTACAACGCCTCGAGGACAAGGTTTATACCGCCAAAAATCACCAAACTTCGGTCATTGACTTTGAGAAAAACGAAAACCTCAAGGGTTTGGAATATATTGCAGGTATTTATGAAGCAATTTTACAAAAAAAGACGCTAAAAATTACTTACCAGTCGTTTCGGGCTACCCAAGCCCAAACTTTTGATTTTCACGCTTATTTGCTCAAAGAGTACCGCAATCGCTGGTTTGTATTGGGACGGCGCGACTTGTTTCAGGGCGATACCCTGCTTGCGCTTGACCGCATTGGGAATATTGAATTTTCTGAATCTCAATATCTTGATAATCAGACAATTGACCTCAACAATTATTTTAAAAATATAGTCGGGGTTACAATTCACGGCGACCAATCCACCGAAAAAATTTTGTTGTGGGTCAATCTGCATAGTGCGCCATACGTTCTTACCAAACCAATTCATCATTCCCAGCAATTAGTCGAAAATCTACCAGATGGTATCATTATTTCACTGGAAGTACAAATAAATTTTGAATTGGAACGCGAAATCTTGGGTTTCGGTGAGACCATTCGCGTCATAGCCCCCGAAAATCTCAAACGCCGGATTCATTACAAAATCTTGAAAATGAGTGAGTTATATCAAGCGGATTGACTAATCTCAGCAATGACCATAATAAAATAACGTTACCCATATTTTTAACTCATTGATAATCAATGAGTTAGATGTGCCAAAGTGGGAATTGCTGATTAAATTGCCCTTAGCGAAACCCTAGAATTTCGGGGTGAAAAGTCGTAAAAATTCACTTTGAAGCGGAGCTTTAGCGAAGCGAAGCGACTAAGTGAATTCGTAGATTTTTCGCTCCGAAATTCAGGATAGTTTCGGTGCAGGCTTGATTTCGTTGTTTCTTTTTTATCAAGAAAAAAAGAAAGTTGTAAAAAAAAAATTTATTTATAATCACTTCATTATCAATTAGTTACAGAAAATATATTTGTAAGTATTCTAAAAAATCAAACATTCGTTTAAAATTTCTACAGTGGGAATTGCTGAAAAACTTTGCAGTATTTTCTATAATAAACATAGTTACTTATTGGCTAATCACTAATTTGAGACGCGCCCATAGCTCATCTTGAAAAGTAAAAGGTACCAACGAATTATCGGGCGAGTCACCCATCCGAATCATTACCAGATTTTGACTGGGAACTACATTGATCAATTGCCCATTTTTGCCCATTGCCGCATACATATCCGCCGGCGCATTGGGGCTGATACTGCCATTAAACACGGTTTGTAAGGTCGGTACCATCAAAGTATTTTTTCCATTGAGCCAAGTCAAGTAGCCATAAGCCAGATTAAAATTTTGGGAGGTTTGGGTCATTGCTTGCCCATAATCTTTGTCGCTCAAAATTGCCTCGCCGTTCCAATCTCCTTGATTCAAAAGCAGCAAACCAAAGCGCGCCATAGCGCGCGGGGTGCTAAAATACACATTGTTGTCACTGGTTTTGTTCCAAAAGCCATCCATTCCGATTTTATCCCGAATTTTGGCATTGAAATAAGTGCCAAAGCTCTGACCTACTGCATTTTGCACTACTTGGTCTAAGATAGTATAAGGCGCATTGTGATAAGCCCATCGAGTATTGGCGGGGGTGAGATAAATCAAGCAAGCGGGGTCGGTACAATCTTTATTGGCTACACCGTCATCTAAGCCGGTGGTCATGGTCAGTTGATGACGAATGGTGATTTGGTTCTCTTGGTTGAGGGTGAGGCTTGACCAACCTGCGCCCAAATATTGCGAGGTTTTCTCTTGAATGTTTAAGTGTTTTTCTTGTTGAGCAATTCCCACCAAAAATCCGGTGAGGGTTTTGCCCGCCGAAGCCCAATACCAACTACTGTTTGCACCAAAAGCTCCGCCGCCGGTCAATGCCGTGCCAAAATATTCTTCAATGACTATTTTACCATCTTTTAGGACAATAAAGGCGCGGGTATTGTTGCTAATCAAAAAATTGCGCAAGTTGGGAATTTGCGCCGTGTTCCAACCCAATTCGGCGGGTGATATTTTTGCCCATTCGCTAGTATTGTTGGGTGGAAAATATAGATTGGGGGTAGGGTTAGATGTGTTTTCTTTGCAAGCAACGAAAAACAAGCCAAAAATCAAGACCAAAGAGATGATACGCATTGTTATAAGATAATTTTTTTTGCTTAGATTCAATCTCAGGCAAAAGGTTTAATCTTAAACTAAAAATAGCTTAGATTGGTTGAAAGCAATTTTTAGAAATTAAAAAAATATACAATTATCTGATTTTCAATGAATTACATTCTAAAGTGTTCTTGAGTTAGAGATCTATTGCTAACGAACCCTAGTTATTTTTGAAGTCTGAGTTTTTTGTTGCTTATTGGGAAGAATTAAACTTACAGATTATATTTGAACAAAGCTAGAAAATCTACAATTCATTCAAATTTTTAAAACAATGAAAAATTCAATCTTACAAGTAATTATTTTACTTATCATACTTGTTTTTTATGCTTGTCGAGCGAATATAAAGTCAAATACAGGGCAGGTCAATACCAATCAAATGGTTGATTATCAAGCCAAAGGCGACTCGGTTGCATTGTTGGCTCAACAAACCTTTGTCAAGGCATTGACCAAAGCCATTGCTGACAGTGGCACCCACTACGCCGTCAAATTTTGTAATTTGAATGCCCAAACCCTGATTCAAGACCTAGAGAAAGCAAATAATTGTAAAATTGGACGAATTTCAGACAAAACCCGCCAGCCCCTAAATGCCGCCAAAGATGATATTGATAAAAAAATGCTTACAGATTATGCGTTGAGCCACCAATCCTCCCAGCCTATGGATAGTAAAGTAGTCCAAGATGAAAGCCTATTCAAATACTACCGACCTATTACAATCGGAATGCCTGCCTGTTTGAAGTGCCACGGTCAGGTTGAGCAAGATATTGATGCCAAAACTCGCCAAATCATTCAAGAAAAATATCCCAAAGATTTAGCTACCGGCTATCAATTGAAAGATTTTAGAGGGCTTTGGAAAATTGTGTTTAAACGATGATCAGCAATTCTCACTGTAGAAATTTTGAGCAAGTATTTAGTTTCTTATAATTTTTCAATAATTCGTAAATCTTCTAGTTCAGAGCTAAGTAATTGATAATCAGCTAATTAACTGAAATCTTGTGAATTTTATAAATGCTTGATAATCCGCCAGAGGCGGACAAGTTCCGCCAGACACGGATACGGTCAATAAGTTATGTAATACCCACAAAGTATTGACTTTTAGGAATAAGTTTTTGCTATAACTTTTCTTTTTTTGGATAAAAAAAACAACGAAATCAAGCAACCCTACACTGCCCTGAATGTTTGCACCAAAAATCTACGGATTCGCTGAGTCGTTTCGCTAAAGCTCGGCTTCAAACCGAGTTTTTACTGCCCAGCTTCTGGCGGGTTTTAGGGTTTCGTTAAGGGCAATTGAATGAAGAATACATTTAAAATGTTGATTATCAAGCATTTATAATGTTATAACACAGTCTTTAGACTGTAAAAGGTACAGCCTAAAGGCTGTGTTACAGACTGGTTTGTCAAGAATCAAAGATTATCAATTAACTTAAAGTGTAATTTATTTAAAACAGCCGCTTAGACCTAGTATGACGCAAATGCTTTATATTTGCAAACAATAATTAAAAAAATATAATTTTTCATAACTAATTGATTATCAATAAGTTATATTGAAACAAAAGAATTGAATGAACTTAGATTTTGATAAAACCCAAGGCTTAATTCCGGCAATTATTCAAGATGCGCGCACCCGCAAGGTGCTGATGTTGGGCTATATGAATCAAGCGGCTTTGGCAAAAACTCAAGCCGAAAAAATTGTAACTTTTTATAGTCGAAGCAAACAAAGATTGTGGACTAAAGGCGAAACTTCGCACAATTTTTTGGAAGTAGTTGATATCCAAGCAGATTGTGACAATGATACCTTGCTAATCTTGGTCAATCCACGCGGACCGGTGTGTCATACCGGCAGTGATACTTGTTTTGACGAAAAAAATGAAGGCGATTTTTTTTCACAATTAGAAGCAATTATTCAAAATTATAAACAAAATCCGCAAGAGGGGTCATATACCAGTTCATTGTTCAAAAAAGGCATCAACAAAATCGCCCAAAAAGTGGGCGAAGAAGCCATTGAGGTTGTGATTGAGTCTAAAGACCAAAATATGGATTTATTCAAAAACGAATGTGCTGATTTGCTCTATCATTTATTGGTTTTATTGACCGAAAAAGGCACATCTTTTTCCGAAGTTGTAGAGGTTTTACAAAGTCGGCATCAAGCCAAATAATTTTTTGCTTTTCGCAATTTTTAAGATACCCTTGTACTGTGTACCATAGTTCAAGGGTAAATCTTGTTTTTTGTAAGATTTTGTCAGCTTTCTAAATGTCAACTTAAGAATGACAGAAAAAAGTTAAATACTACTATATGGGTATGCCTTTCACGCAAAGACGCTAAGGCGCAAAGTGCTGACTGTGTCTCCCTTCTGGCGGATTTTCAAGTAATTAAAAAGCTATTCACTCTAAATTAACGTGAATATTTTGAAATATATTAAAAAAGTACAAAAAATTAAATTTTTAAAAAAACAATCCAAAATCCCCCAAGTCGTCATCCTGCGTGG
>JALONJ010000413.1 GCA_025455045.1 Microscillaceae bacterium
AATTTTATTTTAAACATAATTTATAATTTATCGAAAAAATATATTTTTTACATTATAATTAGTTGATTATCAATTAGTTATAAAAATATTCACGTTAAAATAACGTAAATATTTTTTATTTTTTTAAAAAAGTACAATTTATCAACCAAGAATAAAGCTATTTGAAATGCTCAAATTTCCCTCAAAAATAGTCAGACCTGCGGTGCAGACTATTTTTGGGGAAATTTGATACAGATTAAATCAATTTGAATATTGTTTGATTAAAATTTGGCGGCTAAAAATAATACAAATTGGCAAATTATAAATGCTCAAAATTATTCATTTTTCAATCATAAGTGTTTGATAATCAAATAATTATAAAAATATTCACGTTAAAATAAAGTAAACAATTGAATTTATGAATTAATTGATAATCAATGTATTACATCAGCACATCAGCACATCTTATAATTAACTCATTACTTAGCTGGTGGTTTGGTGGATTGGGCTTGGTTTGGACGCAAGACTACCCTCCGAATTGTAAAAAACCGTCGATAAACTAGCCTTGACTTATACCTTGCTCTCGGATAGCAAAATGGAAGTTGCCCAAAAATTTGGGATTGCTTATCGCAATGAAAAATATTGGGGCGTTTTTGGAAGAACCTTCGGGCGAAAAACACCATCTTTTGCCTGTACCTTCGGTATTTATTATCAACAAAACCGGCATTATCAAAATTTGAGTACATCAATCCCAATTACAAAGAACGCGTAAATCCCCAATTGCTACTTACTGTCGCCGAACTCGCCTTGCTTGAGCAATAATATATTTCGCTTAGATAAAATTAAAATCTTGGTTTGGTTGATGGCAAAGACAAAACGAGGATTTTATGCGTACTTTCCAAAAGTCGACAAAATATAGTTTTTTGAGGCATTTTTTCTTAGCTTTGTGCATTGGCATCTTGATAAGCTGTGGAAAAGCATATTACAGGTAACTACCTCATAATCAAGCATTTATAAGTTCGATACTGTATGAAAATTTTAGCAAAACTTTCACTTTCTTATGTGATCTTAATCATTGTATTTTTATCAGCGTGCAAAAACGATAGCGAAAATCCTTTGCCCGAGGCTAAGTTTTTGGTCAAAGCCGAATTGATTAGAGAAATAAGTGCCAACGAAATCAAAAATGCCGCCGCTAGTGTGCCGGGCTTTCCGAGTTTATATTTGGGGTTATTTACCAATGATATTCGAGTTTACAAAATCACTTACAAAACACCCTATTTGGACGGCATCACCATCGAGGCTTCGGGGGCTTTGTTAGTTCCTAAGTCAAGTAGTGCGCTCCCAATATTAAGTCTTCAACACGGCACTTTGCTAGACCCGATTGATGAAGCCTCTGCACCTTCATATTTTGCCAATGAAAGTGAGTCGCAAATCCCGGGTGCATTGTTTGCTTCGGCGGGTTATGTAGTGCTTGTCCCTGACTATATTGGTTATGGAGCTTCCAAAGCCAAAATCCACCCTTACGAACACGCCCAAAGTTTGGCAACCGCCTGCCGCGATATGTTACAAGCCGGTAAAGAATACTGCGAGCGCAATGGTGTCAATTTGAACAATAAAATCTTCTTGGCTGGTTATTCAGAGGGCGGTTTTGCTACGATGGCTTTGCTGAAGCATTTGGAAGAGAATCCCATTAGTGGTATCAAAATTACGGCTTGCGCCCCGGGGGCGGGGGCGTATCACAAAACTCGCTTTGCCGAATACATTGTAAATAGTACTACGGATTTGAATTTTTTGCCCACTTATTTGTGGGTAATGGATACCTATAATCGAATTTATAACATCAATCGCCCGTATAATCAATTGTTTAATGAACCTTATGCTACTACCATCAGTCAAAATGGTATTTTTGCCAATAATATTCCCAAAAACCCCCAAACTTTGTTCAAAGCTGATTTTATAGCCGGAGTAAAAAACGGCACGGATACTCAGTTTATCAATGCTTTTGCGCAAAACAATATTTATGATTGGCAACCTACTGCTCCGCTCAACCTATTTCACGGCACGGCTGATGATTATGTATTGTTTTTTAATTCTCAAGATGCCTTTGATGCAATGAAAGCGCGAGGAGCTACTCAAGTAGAGCTTACTCGGCTTGAAGGTAAAGACCACTTCACCGGAGCAGTAGAATATTATTTACAGACTTTCTCTTATTTTTTTAAATTTAAGTAGAGACTCCTGAACTTAAGGATTGTTAAGTTTATAAGTGCCTGATTATCAATTAATTACAATATTTATTCAAGTCGTTTACCTTCGGCAGAGGCGTGAATGGTTTTGTCTAAGCGGTTGCGGCGGGTGGCTTCTTGTTTGGCAGACATAATCCAATACAGTATATTTTTTTGGTAAGACGGAGCTTGCCGATTAAAAAACTCCCAAGCCACAGGGTTTGCTTTAAAAATCTCCTCCAAATCCGCGCTCAAATGTTGGGGTTTGTTTTCCTTAAATCCAAAAGACTCAAAATGACTAGCTATTTCACTCTTTTGTAAATAGTGCAACTATAGCCGGTGCGCTCGGTGGTAGATAAAAGCCCCAATTTATCAATCCAAAGACTCCACGCCGAAGGTGGCAACTCTAAGCGAGCAATGGCAATTAAAGTAGCTTTTTGTTGATAATATGCCACAATTTCGGGTTTGCGCCAGCGCAAGTGGTCGGTAAGGATAAAATACTGATAATCAAATATTTGTCTGTGAAATTGCTCACGGTTTGGCAAAGTTTCGTATTCGTCCATCATTTGAAATTTGGCTTGATTCTTCTCCACTGCATAAAAATACATTGGTTCGCTGATGACTCGGCTTTGCGGAGGAATGTGTTTTTGGACAAAAGCCTCAGCTACTCGATAATCGCGTTGGGACATTGAAGCCCAAACTTGTACATTTTTTGCCCCAAAATAGCTGAAATTATACATAAGCAAAATCCCTATCAAAAGCAAAACCGGATTTTTGTAATGCCATTCAAATAAGCCTAAACTCTTGAAAATGAGGAAGTAATAAAAAGGCAAAATATAACTGGACGAAGGTCCTAAATCCAATACCAACGTGTAAAAAAACAACAAACTTAAACCAATTATGCCCAACAAAAATTGAAAATATGCTTGGCTTTTTTTCCATATTCCCAACCCTAGCGTAGCTATAACTATCGCAATGAGTAGGTATTCTTGGCGCGGAATATACCCAATACTGCCTACATACTCGCTTACGGCAGTGCCTTGTCGATTGATAGGTACAGAAGCCTTGAAAAAATAATTCCAAAAATTGCCCCAGCCACCATAGGCATAAAAAATCCAAAAACTATAAAAAAACACGCCCGAACCAAGCCCCCAAATTACCAAATACCCGCGTTTTTTCAAATCTTGGCAGATCCACCACAAAGTTACCAAAGCTACTGCCAAGATAACAAAACCCGACCTTGGAGTAGTAAGCATTGCCAAGCTAAAAAAGAAAGCGATGAGAATGGTGAGGGTAATTTGCGGTTTTTGAAAGTTTTGCAAGCTGTAGCGAATCCCCAACAACAACCAAAAAACTGCCGTCAAGTCCATTCGTCCTTCGTGGAGGCAGAGGTAAAAAAAAGGGTCGGTGAGCATAAGGGCAAATAATAGAAACCCAGCTTTGGCGGGAGGGTTTAGGTCGGTATGGTCTTTTACCAATAAAAAAGTTTGCCATACTACGGCTATTCCAAACAAGAGATTGACAACCCGAAATTGAAAAATGCCAAAACCGCCTATCCACCAACTTACATTGGTCAATAAAAAATACACAAAACCATATAATTTTAATTCGTCCGAAAAAGCTGCCGCCGGAACTTGGAGCGTACCGGTTTGCCCAAAACTTTGGCTGATAGAAGCAAATACCACTTCGTCAAACCAAGGCAGAGGCGAATACGCCAAAGTGTAGTATTGAATTAAACCATAAATAAGCAGGAATAGGCTGAAAAATACGCGAGTATTTGGCATCATAAAAGACCATAAAAAAGGTTGGCAAATCTACATTTGCCAACCTAAATATTTGATAATCAATCAATTAGTTGATTGGTTTAAATTCAATTGTTTTTAATTTTTCGGTCAATTGGGCATTGATTTCATCGGGTTTGGCACGAAATCTTTTGATAACTCCCAAATGTTGATAAATATCTTTCAAAACTTTTTTTACGCGCTCATCACTATTGTTGATTGCGTAAGCATTTTCAAAGTAAGGTAGCGCTTTTTTCAAAAAGGCTTCTTTTTTCTTTTCGTAGGGGTCGCCACCCTCGATGTACTCTACTAGTTTCATTTTGGTAGTTTCGGCGTGCGGGTCAATTGCCAAGTTGTAGTAATACCCACCTACAATGAAATTGGCAGCAAAATCCTTGGGGTCTTCTTTGAGGCGTAGTTCTTGCTGATTTTTGTCCTCTTCGGTAATTTCATCTTGCGCCATACCGTAGCTTTGCAATCCGGCAACCAATACGGCAATCAAAAGGCACTGATTGAACAAATTGATTAGTTTTTTCATAAGAAATTTAGAGTTATCACTGTCGTTTAATGTGTGCAAACTAAATAAAAAAAATTAAAAAAAACGGTTTATTTGCTATTTTTTTTCAAAATTTTATCCTTTATACTACTTTAAAGTGCTAATAATGAATGATTTATGATTTCAATGGTTCTGAGTTTCTAGTTTCTAGTTTCGGGTTTCTAGTTTCTAGTTTCGGGTTTTTAGTTCAATACTTCGGATATTTTTTATAAGTAATTGATTATCAGCTAGTGATGCTATTTTAAATATTTTATGTAACGAGCTGATTATCATATACTTAGTAAATAACTCGGAAAAGAACCCCCACCGGGGGCAGGGGGCTTAGAAACTAGAAACTGTCCGAACTATTGTTAGTTTCGGGTTTCGAGTTTAGAGTTTAGAGGTTCAATTTTTTGATTAAGTGCTTGAAAATCAAGCATTTAATTAAAATTATAAAAATTTTTAAGTACCTGAAAATCAGTTAAGTTACAAAATTACCACGGAGTATTGTGATTTGGAATAGAAATAATTGGCAACAAGAACAAAATAATGCGTACAATATTTTTGATAAACTATTGACGTGTCTCGCCTCTAGCGGATTTTTAAGTAATTAAACAATTATTCACGCTGCATTATTCACTATTCATTCCTTAGGAACAAGAATAAAATAAAGTAAACACTTGAATTTATTAATTAACTGATAATCAATGTATTACATCAGCACATCAGCACATCTTCAGCAATTCCCACTGTAAAATAACTGAACAAAAGTTTGATATTTTAACTTTTACATTTATGAAAATCTTGAATTCCAAAAAGTATAAGCAATTGATAATCAGCATTTTAACTGTATTTTTTCATTAAATTGCCCTTAGCGAAACCCTAGAATTTCGGGGTGAAAAGTCGTAAAAATTCACTTTGAAGCGAGCTTTAGCGAAGCGACTAAGTGAATTCGTAGACTTTTCGCTCCGAAATTCAGGATAGTTTCGGTGCAGGCTTGATTTTTTGTTTCTTTTTTATCAAGGCCTATTTTTAAATATTCTAAAAAATCAAACATTCGTTTAAAATTTATACAGTGGGAATTGCTGGCACATCTTATAATTAACTCATTCCTTATCAGCACCTTGCCATTTTTTTCTTTTTGCCGATAGAGCCTCGGTCTTTCACTTTTTGAATGTAGTCGCTTGCCAAAGGCACTTTGCAAGCCGCAGTACCCATCATTACTTGAACTTTGCCGATTTTTTGGGCGATTTCCATTGCCAAATCCGATAATTCACTTACATAACAACCCACCGCAATCACAAAGCCATTCATTGTATATCGCACGCGATTGGGGGCTTGGTGAATGGTATCGCCTATCCAGAGTAACAACGCTCGCAATTGATTGATATTCAGCTCGTTATCATTTTTTATGCTTACCAAACTGCTCAAAGTAGCCCAGCCGGTAGTTGCTATTTTTTCCTCACTTGATTCAATCCATTCCAAACCCAGTTCGTAGCCAAATTTGCTTTCGGAGGCAATCCAAGCCACTGTATATTCACTCAGCATAGACCAATAGGCAAGTTTTGCCCAGTTTTGCAGGTCTTTTTTGGTCATTTGGGCTTCATCAGCAATCAAACCCGCCAAATACATTGCGTCTGAAACACCCGACTCAAACAATTGCAAGGATAAATCATAGTTTTTTTTGACTTGTTTTTGGATTTTTTTCAAATCTTCTACTTTCACCCCATAAAAAGGTTCTTGCGCGCCGTGGTTGCGAAATACGTTTTTGATAGATTCGCTACCCATAGCTTTGAGGGATTCCATCACTTGTTCGTAAGTAAGCATAAGGAATTAAAAATTAATAATTGGGAATTAGAAATTATATAATGATCTGACCGTGTCCGCAAAATATTGATTGTCAGGTATTAAAATCTATTTTTAGAAACTAAAGAATCGCTTGCTTTCACCAAAAGCGAACTGACAATTTGCTGAGAATATAAAAATTATAGAATTTATTTTTATACAATTGTTTTTTTGAAAGTATATTCAAATTATCATAACTAACTGATTATCAAATGGTTAAAAACAAATCTTATATTAGACTGAAATTAAACCTTGTATGTTTGAAATGCTTAAATTTAATACAATTTTTTAAAAAATTAATCATTTTATACTATTTTGTAATTTTTTTAGAAATCATTGCCCTTGTCCACCTTTGGAAGATTATCAGCCAGAGGCAAACTCAATCAATTGCTTATGAAAAGTTTTTAGATAATTGCTTGATTTTCAATTACTTAGCTCAATTATCTCAGCTCTGGCGAGGCATAAGGTGTCGAAACGCCAAGAAGTATTGAAAAAAAAATCTTTGAAAAAAACAATTTATTCTTAGCTTGGTTCTAAGTTTGTCTTCCTATGCCGGTTTTAGAATTTATACATTTACTTAAATCATTGATAATCAATAGTTTATAAAAAAAAGAATAATTCAAATTATGGCTCTCAATTTCAAAATCCGACTCATTCTTTGGCTCAATGCTCTCACCGGTCGCCGCTTGGTAGATATTCGATTGCCTGCCAAAACCGCCCGTGAAAACGCCCACCGCGAATTAATCAAAACTCTAGATTTGGTTGATTTTCCGCCCGAGGCGATGTTTCAAGTCGAGGATACGCACGTGCCTTCGGAAGGCTACGCCATTCCGGTTCGAGTATATCGCCCCAATGCCGAGCAAAACCTGCCTATTTTGCTGTATTTTCACGGGGGCGGATTTGTGATTGGCAATTTGGATATTTATGACCGCTTGTGTCGGCGATTGGCAAAAATGGCAAATTGTTTGGTTATTTCGGTTGATTATCGGCTTGCGCCCGAGGCACAATTTCCTACGCCTCCCGAAGATTGTTATGCGGCTACGGTTTGGGCAAGTCAAAGTGCGCAAAAGTGGGGCGGCGATACTACCCGCTTGGCAGTAGCCGGTGATAGTGCGGGCGGCAATTTGGCAACCGTAGTGTGTTTGTTGGCACGCGAGCGCCAAGGACCGAAAATTTGTCAGCAAACTTTGATTTATCCGGTGGTAGATGCCTCGATGAGTTCGCCTACCATACGACAATTCAAGCAAGGCTACTTCCTTACCAAAGACCAAATGGATTGGTTTTTGCGCCACTATGCCCCCAATACCGACCATTACAATCCTTATCTATCGCCTTTGTGGGCAAAAGATTTGAGCAATATGCCCGCGACGTTTCTCTTGACGGCAGAGTTTGACCCCCTCAAAGCCGAAGGTTATGATTATGCCCAAAAGCTCAAATCGGCGGGTTGTTCGGTGGTGTATCAAGACTTTGCCGGTATGATTCACGGATTTTTCTCAATGCCCAAATTTGTCAAGGCATCGCAAGAAGCCCAAGAAGCCGCCGTTGCCCATTTGAAAAAAACCTTTGCGGAGGCTTTGCCGGTAAATGCGAGTTAAGTGATTGATAATCAATGATTTATAATTTTTATAAAAATCAATTCTTTAAAATCAATACTTCGGATATTTTTTTATAAGTAATTGATTATCAGCTAGTTATGCTATTTTAAAGGATCTCCATCACTTTTCAGGAATTGCCTTTAGGAATTCCATTGAATTCTGAAAAGCCTCTCGCTTTTCAGTGACTCTGAACATTACCAAGCAAAATGAATATTTTGCGAAGGTAGCGAGCGAAGCTCTGAAGAATCTAAAGCGTTGATTATCAAGAGTTTCAGATTCTTCGCT
>JALONJ010000414.1 GCA_025455045.1 Microscillaceae bacterium
TTTTATCATCACAATCTTAACAATCTGCGTAATCAGCGTTCAAAACCATCTAAAGCCGTATAAATATTTGGTAATCAGGTTATTAAGAGATAGCAATTGCACAAAACTCCACGCAGGATGGGGGCTTGGGGGATTTGGAATTATTTTTTTAAAACTTTAATTTTTTGTACTTTTTTAACATACTTTAAAATATTCACGTAAATCTAGTGAAATTTCACGACCAAAATAACCAAAAATATACAGTCAAATGAAATCTTATAACCCTTTGATTATCAATGAATTACAATTTTTAAATCCCTTAGCTTAACGGCATTGGGGTTAGGGGGCTTTACTGCTTCACCTCATAATCCACCAAATTCCACACCTGCCCATTCCAGAGTTCTTTGCGAATAAGCCCCACGTTTTTGGCATAATAGACTTTGCGGGGGAGCAGGGCTGATAATTCAAATGATTTCTCAAAAACTTTTACATTTTGAAAGGTTTTATCTAATACTATATAGGTATTGAAAAATAAAAGGTATTTTGTTTTCGAGCTTTCAAGGTTTGAGAGGTATTCCCCCGTTGTTTTACCTGTAAAAAAATTAACTTGACTAACTAGAAATGGAGCATTGATGCCCTGAGAATAACCACAAATATCTTTGCTTCCCAATGTACCAGCACCTCCGCCTCCCAATATGATATTTTTGAGGTAAGTAGATGATATTGTTTGATTAATGCTTTCCCCTTTATAATCAAAAATATCGGTATAATTGGTTATAGATATATTTTGTTCTATAATTTCAAGCGTATCATATACATCTTGACTTTCAAGTTTGTAAATCCACTGACTATTGGGTTTAAATAAAACATAATCTTTAAACTCTTGGCTCATATAATAGGTAGGCGCATTTTTGTCTTTTTTACTTGGCACACACATATCAGCTGTACAGGTAAGGAATATAAAAGTAAGAGTAGTATATATATATGCAACGTTTTCATTTTGAATCAATTTAGAGTGATAAAAAATAAGGTAAGCCCCAAAGGGCTTACCTCAACAAGCTATTTTTTGATGACTTTAATGGTTTCGTTATGATTAGCGTTACTAATTCGCAAATAATATATACCATTGCTTATGTCATTGGGCAAATCAAAATCGCTTACCTTCTCGATAACTTTCCAACGGTTAATCAATATTACACTAGGGTTTAACAATTCTACCGTAGTTTCGCCCTCAAATTGATTGGGCAGAGATACCCTAAAGTTATTGTTGATTGGGTTAGGAAATACCACTATGTTATGGGCATCAATCGGCTTATTAGATTCTACCCTTTTTAAAGCAAAATACTGGGCGGAATCGCCGCTCAAGCCCAAAGAGTCAATGGCTGGGCGACTAAGCAGTTCGGCATCTTCGGAAAGTCCACCTCCCACCAAAAAATTGCCTCCCACTGTACAGTTTACCTGACTAAGGCTTACCCAAGTCGGGTCTTGAGTATCGGTGGTGGTAATACTACCTAGTCTTCCTGAGTTGAGCGTGGCATTGCCCGAAATATCGCTCAGTACCTGACTAGCTATAATTTTTTGCATAAGATTGAATGTTGAAAATAAATTGAAGTATAAAACCACTGATATCGATATCACTGGCAAGGTAAAAGGAATAATTTTAAAAAACAAATGTTTTTAGCGTGTTACCTAAAAATATTTTTTTCACTACAATAAAGCTCTCATTTGGCAATATAGCCCATTTTTTGTTTGAATGGCATATATAGACTTGAGTTTTCCCAAAAGGCTGTTTACTTATTTTTATCGCACCTATGATCTAGGCATTGAAAAACGAAATATTGAAGCAATCAAAACAATGCTACAAGGGCGCATTTCAAATTTACTACCTATCACCCTCTCCTTCGGAGAGGGCAGGGTGAGGCAAAAGAAATGCGTAAATTTGAAATGCGCCCTGCTACAAAATAATTTGACAGTTGAGCCAATTGCCAAACACCTCAATTTATCCTCAGATTTTGTCAAAAAAGTCGCCCAAAAAATCAAATAAACAACCCAATCTTTGTTAAATAATTGATAATCAAGCGTTTGTATAAGACTATAAAAGTTTCAAAGGCTAATTTTGCATACAAATAAATTATAAACCTTTGTAACAATGAAAAACTCTTGCTTAATTTTATTCAACATACTGGTTATCAGTCAATTAGCTATAGCGCAAAGCCCCAAATATCAGCAAAAAAAAGCCGAAGCCTTACAAAAACCTTCACCTTTTGAAGACATTATTGCCGGTAGAGTTGAACGCAAACTCGAGTATGAGGATAAATATGTAGTAGTTTTTGAAGCCAAAAATCCGCAAGCCCCCCAACATTGGCTCATTGTCCCCAAAAAGCGCATTGCTACAATGAACGATTTGCAAAAAAAAGATACCAAAATTGTCGCTCGTATGTTTGAGATAGCTCTCAAAATTGCCCAACTCAAAGGCATTGCCCAAACCGGTTATCGCCTCAACATCAATACCAATGAAGATGCCGGACAGTCGGTTTTTCATATTCATTTGCATCTTTTGGGTGGTATGAAACTGGGTCCGATGGTAGATCAATCCTACCGAAATCAATTAAAAAATGAACCCAAATCCAAAGATTAAGTCATTGAATATCAATCATTTAGCAAATATTTTTTGTAACAAATCTTGCAAAATCGTGAGCATTTTGATTTGCGGTTTCAGGTTGCCGTGTTGTGCTTCTACATTGAGGTAAGCCATTCCTTGATTTTGGGCAAAGACTGACAAAGAGCCGTCATCGGTTACTTTTTGAGGGTCTTGCAAAACGGCACTTACTTTTTTTTGTTTGAAAAACGCAAAATGCGCTTGGTCAATCACATAAAAAAACTCGCCGGTACCCCATTTAGGATTGTAAAAAACATCTTGAGCATCGGTTTTATACTCGCCTCCGGGCAGATAGCTTTTTACATTATAACCTTCATTTTTGTTGTTGTGCATTGCCACTATCAAGCGTGAGCCTTGCAAAAAATCGCGGTAAATTTTTTGCCCAAACGCAAACACCGTATCGCGGGCGGCATCGGAATAATTGCCATAATTTTTGAGGTTTTTTTCTATCCCCACTTTGGTAAACATCCGGTTGGGGTCTATTTGATACTTTGCGCCTTGATATTCAAAACTTATTAGCCGCTCGCCCGAGTGCTGAAGTTCTACCAATTTGCCCGAGTTTTTGGGATTTTTTAAAATAACCTGAGTGGCTTCTACGCTGGTATTTTCATTGTCGTGCAGGTTAAAATAGGTGATTTGATTGGGGTTATTTTGTTCATACACCACCACTTTAATCGTAGCCGAGCCTAGAGTATAAACAAAGGTTTTGGGCTGATTATCAGGAGTTTGCGCCCAAATCCCTGATGAGTTGATAGTCATTAAAATAAAAAAATAAAGTTTTTTCATTCGGCAAATTTTTCAATAAGTAAGGAACAAGAAAAAATAATGTAAGCAATATTTTTTGGTAACATATTGATTTTCAGGTAATTACAAAATGATTCAGAATCTTTGCTACTTTTCAGGAATTACCTTCGGCAATTCCATTGAATTCTGAAAAGCTCTCGCTTTTCAGTGATTCTGAACGAAGTGAAGAATGACAAAAAATCTTTTCATTCCTGAGAAGGTGCGAAGATCCAATATTAATTATTAAATAATTGATAATCAATGTATTACGTCAGCACATTAGCACATTTTAATACTACTATACAAAATATGTTTTCACGCAAAGACGCTAAGACACAAAGTATTGATAATCAGGCACTTAGAGACTTTGTGTCTTGGTGGTTCTAAATTTTGTATAGTAGTATTGCACATTTTATAATTAACTCATTACTTATTCAAGGCTTGTTTGACTATTTCGGCAGTAAATTCATTCAATTTTAAAATTTGGCGGGCTTTGGTTTCGTTTTTGAATTTTTCGGCGGCATCTTGGGTTTTGTGCGGTACAATGTCGATACCCATTGGACCTTTAACTCCCGAACCAATGACAAACCAAGCCTTTTCTGCCGGAAACTTTTGCTTGTCGGTGTAGTCTCTGACTTCTATGCTCAGAATATCTTGGGGGCGATTTTTCTCATCAGTATATACCGTCAGAAAACAACGCGGCGAACAATAATAAATCTCCTCACCTTTTTTTTCTTTGAGCGCAACGCTCCACTCGGGCGAGTCGGAGGGCATTCCGCAATTATGACAGTCGTAGTCAATCAGTTGCACATCGCCAATTTCGTCTTCGGCTTTGAGTTCTTTTTTGGGGGTACTGCAAGCAAAAAAACATAACTGACTGATAATCAGTAGATTAAGTAAATATTTTTTCATTAAAATTAAACGTTAAATTTATCAAACCGCACTTTTAAAATTCTTGCCAAAATTACTATTTATTTACTGTAATGCTAAACTGACTAACTTGAAAATTTTTGTCCAAAGCCCGATTTTTATTCAACCATTCTTGAAACTGATTTAGCTCAATGGTTTTTAAACCGTCTTTTTCGGTGAGGGCGGGTTTGTTAAATGGTTTGGTAGAAAAAATAATGTACAACAGGTTGGCAAGAGGTTCGCCGGCGGCGTTGGTTTCCAAACCATACTCATCTACGATGCCAAATCCGGCAAAATAATCGCGGTGCGTAGGATCAAACAGCAAATACTCTTTGTCGGCAAGTATCGGCACTACACTTTCATAAGTCTCGCGCATTTGGGCGTAGGGCAAAAGGCGGTACACCAAGCCTTCCTCGAGCATAAACACACTCAAATAACCGCTAACCGGAGTTTTGAAATACAAAAACATACTGTCTTGGTGCCGAAACTGACCGTTGTTGCATTTGTGCGGTTCTTGGCAATTGTAGGGAAAAGACTCAAAAGCTACTTGGGCTTGTTCTACCTTGCGCGCGCGCCCGCGTACCTCACACAAAAGCCAGATTTCTTGTTCTTCACCCTTGTCGCGCACTACAAACCGAGTTTTGGGATAGCCGGTATCGTCCGAAATCCACTCACCCTTGACCATTGTATTGGATACTTCGCTGATGTTGGTCATCGTCATCACTTGGCTGCCTGTAGTACTTTTGGTTTGAGTATTGATGCCTTGAATGATAGAATAGCCAAATTTTTCACCCATTGCTTGAATTTTGGCAGCTTGAATAGCTTTTTCGCGGATTTCAACTTTGCTATAGTTACCCTCCATCAATACTTCAATGCTGGCTTCGACCGGCTCACCACGGTCGCGTTTTTGCGCCCAAACATTGGTACCCAAACTTATAATGAATAAAAGTGTAAAAATCAGTCTTTTCATTTTTGGCACAACAATATGATTGTCAATTAGGAATTAATAGTTATATAAACACTTGATTATCAATGAGTTATGAAGTAAATTCAAAAATTCGTAAATCCAAAAATCCATAAGTATTTGATTATCAAGCATTTATAAAAATAAATTTGGAAATTTGGAAATTTGGAAATTTGGAAATTTGGAAATTTGGAAATTTGGAAATTTGGAAATTTGGAAATTTGGAAATTTGGAAATTTGGAAA